>JAFTRF010000242.1 GCA_017462405.1 Clostridia bacterium
AACTGAATCAGGCAGTTCATCCCGTCCTTGGTCAGCTGAAGCAGTCTTGCGCCATCATTTCCGTTGTCCCGTATCAGAATGCCGGAAGCTGTTTCATGTGCATACATCGGCAGTCCGGACAGTTTTTGCTCTCCAAGATACGGAAAAAATGCGGTCGTATAATCTTCGGAGTTTTTCACATAAATTTTTTCGTTCTTCGTGCAGTAACTGCTGTTTTCCTCTTCCTGCCACGGGATACGCATCTCGGAAAAATACTCCTTGTAACTCATCGCCGTACCGGATACATTCCCCTTGTATGCGGTCGGTCTGACATCTGCATCTTCTTTGGGACCGGTGCAGATCTGATCAAACAGCGCGAGGTAGGTCTTCTGCTGGGCGAGTGTGTACAGCACCTGATAGGTTTTCAACTCCGTGTTGTACACGATCATCGGCCGGTATTCTTCCGTACTCTTACCGTCACGGATGGCGGCCACGGTTTTCTGTGCGTCCGGGTCGTCGGTCAGGCGGTCCACTTCCTCGCTGAGAAAAGTTCTGTACGCCTTTGAGGTTACTTCATACTCGTGCATGGGGCGCACCGTCAACGCAATTTCCTGATTGTTGATCGCCTGCCATTCCGTGATTTCGCCTTGCCAGCGGTCGAGGTAGGCCGTAATGGTTTCATTCATCAGGTCCAGCACGATGTCGCACTTCTGCTCTGCAATGTAATAGCGACGGATCAGATTCGTGGTCCTCGGATAATGGTAATTACCCGTCCGGAAGAAAATGACGTCTTCGTCTGCTGCACCAATTTCTTCAATCAGTTCCTGACCACGCCCGCTGGCGGTCCACGGTACCTTAAACAGCACCGACAGACCATCCTGATCCAGCAGATACATGATGTCGTCTTTTCCTTCTGCAAAAATGAAGCCACGCGACGTAACCTGACTAAGACCGAGCATCGGGGTGTCGGACAGTACGGTATCGCCGTACATCGGAAGCTGCATGGTGATGCCGTTGATGGTCTGGGTATTTTTGAACGAATATTCGCCCGTGTCGGTCTTCAGCGGCCGTACTTCAGAAAAATATTCCTTTGCACTCATGGGCTTCTTCTCCGGCTCAATGACGGACGAGGGATTACTTTCCGAGCTGCCCGGACCGGAATTCGTTGTATGATGGCCGTTTCCATCATCGGGCGGCATGGTACAGGACGTACACATCGTCACTGCAACGCACAACAGCAGTATGAGGGCTGCTGCGCGGGACCTGATACTATATTTCTTCATCGTTGATTCCTCCTTGGCAAATGTATTTTGCTTGCATATACACTGTATTCATTTTTCTTCCACCGGAACCAGCGTATTCGCCATCGACAGGATGTCGAGCGAGTTCGCTTCCGGGCCGGAAACGCACATATAGAACACACAATCGTCCGTGATCCAGAACAAGCACGAAAAATCCTCCTTGTGGTACCACGAACCAGCAAAGTTCTGTACAGCCACTTTTTCTTCTTTACAGCCCTCCGTATTGATGCGCCACGAGCTGCCGGCCGGTGCCTGCACCAATGTAATGTCCGTCCTCCAGTGCGTCCCTTCCTTTTCCCAGTTCCGCAGCGTATGCTGCCGGTCACGCTGGTACCAATGTTCCGTGTAACCGTCCGGCAGCTTGCCCAATGTATAATGGACTCCGATGGAATCCATCACTTCCGAACTGGTAGGATAGGTGTCGATGTGGGTTCCGTTTCCGTCCTCGGTCTTGCGATGGCCGATGTTTGCGGAAATCAGCGGATATGCTACCATACCCGTAAAACAGCACAGCATCAGCAGTACCGCAGCAAGCAGGATCAGCCGTTGACGCATGGGCATATACCGTTTTTTCTCTACCGACGCATCCGCCAACCGCAGAATACGCTCTTTGAAATCCGGCGGCAACGAGACTTCGACCTGCTCATAGGCCTTCTGATCTTCTTCAAAGGCTTGCAGTACGGCCTGTTCAATCAGTCGTTCTTCCTTACTTTTCATAGCGTCCTCCTTTCTTGCGGATGGCCTTGGTCAGCATATCTTTTCCCCGGCAAAATCGTTTTTTCACCGTGTCATACGGCAGATGAAATTGCACTGCAATCTCCCGTAAATCCATATGGCTTACATAATGCAATTCCAGCACATCGCGATAGATTGCCGGCATGGCCCTGATGACCGCCGTCATCTCATTTCTGTTTTCCCGCTCGCATAGTTCATCAAGAATATTTGTCTTGTCCGGGATACTTTCATGTTGTTCATCCAGCGGCACGGAATACTTTAAGGCAATCCGTTCTTTCCGCAGAAATTTCAGCGCGACCGAGCGTACCGTTTTTAATATGTAGGCCCGCGCTCCGGCATCGCTCATCCGGCCGATTTTTTCCAGATGTGGAATGATCTGAATGAATGCAATTTGCAGTACATCGTCTACACTGCATGGGTCGTCCGTCATCATCTGCGATGCAACCGCAAACATCGCCTGATGATGACGATCGTAAATACGCTCCAGCAATTCCCGGTTTCCCGGACTTTGTTCTTCTCCATTCATTGTCATCGTTCACCCGCTTCCTGTACTCAGATTCCTTTGTTCTGACTCAATTGATCCCCTCACTAATATAAAGCCTTTTGATTGCCAAAAAGGGACAACTTTTTTGAAATGTTTACAGAAAGTTCACATTTGCGCAGAAATCCTCCTGTAGTATCGCATATCTCCCTCATATGTGCAATCTTTTTCTCATACCACGTCCAAAAAATATAGCATTTCCCGGCAGAATGTGTTATAATAAAGCCATGGCCCCCGGAATGCATCGCCGCAGCACGCAGGTATTCCCCATGGTGCGGGAAATCTGACCGCCGGCAAGGATGGCTCCGGTCCGGCCGATGTATTGTATCCTCTGCGGAGGAATAATAACATGAAGGAGGTTTGTTCTCATGAAACAAACGAAATCCAGCGCAGACATCCTGACCATGGTACAGCTGGCCCTGCTGTCGGCCGTTATCGTGGTGCTGGCCACCGTCCCCTACATCGGATACATCAAAATCCCGGTGCTGGCCATTCAGGCTACCACCATCCACATCCCGGTGATCGTGGGCTCCATCCTGCTGGGGTGGAAATCCGGTGCATTCCTTGGCGGTGTGTTCGGACTGACCAGCCTGATCATCAATACCATGGAGCCGGGCATCACCTCGTTCTGCTTCTCTCCCTTTGTAGAACTGGGCGACGGGATGGGCGGCAATCCGCTGGCACTGGTGGTGTGCTTCGTCCCCCGGATTCTGTGCGGCATCGTACCGTATTGGGTATATCAGGGCTTGCAGAAGCTGTTCCGCAATCCGGACAACACCCGCAAGCTATCGGTCCTGCTGGCCGGTATCGCCGGTTCGATGACCAATACGATTCTGGTCATGTCCATGATCTATCTGTTTTTCGGCGCACAGTATGCCGAAGCCCGCGGGCTTGCCTTTGAAGCTGTGCTGGGTGTGGTGCTGTCGGTCGTCGGCATCAACGGCACCATCGAAGCCATCATCGCCGCATTGATCGCTTCTGCTGTCGTGCTCGCCATGCGCCGGGCCACGTTCCTGAAGCGGCGGGTATAAAAATTTGCACACTGACACCATCCATATAACTTACATCTGTCTGTTGGAATTTTGATTTTACGGAAGGAGTTTTTGCCATGATTTTAGCTATCGACATCGGCAATACCAACATTGTATTGGGTTGCTTTGACAACGAGCACATTCTGTTCCGCGAACGCACGTCCACCAACCGCACCGCCACCGATCTGGAGTACGCCGTGATGATCCGCGCCGCGCTGGACATCCACGGGCTGGACCGCAAGGACATTACCGGTGCGGTGATGTCTTCCGTGGTGCCTTCCGTAACCAATACCGTAAAGCGTGCTGTGGAGAAATACTGCGGTGTGAAGCCGCTGGTGGTAGGCCCCGGCATAAAAACCGGGTTGAGCATCCTCATCGACAACCCGGCCCAGCTGGGCAGCGATCTGGTCGTAGATGCCGTGGCCGGCGCACACGAATACCCTGCACCGATGATTATCGTGGATATGGGTACGGCTACTACTTTCTCCGTCATTGACAAAAACAAAAATTACCTTGGCGGTCTGATTACCACCGGCATGGCGGTATCGACCGATGCACTCATCAGCCGGACGTCTCAGCTGCCCCGGTTCTCGTTCGATGTCCCGAAAAAGGTCGTGGGCACCAACACCGTGGATTGTCTGAAAAGCGGCATCATGTATGCCAATGCCGCCGCCATTGACGGTATCGCCGACCGCATTGAGGCCGAACTGGGCGAACCTTGCACCGTCATCGCGACGGGCGGTCTGGCCGGGCTGGTAGCACCGCTGTGCCGCCGCAAGCTGATCCTTGACGATGACCTGCTGCTGAAAGGTCTGATGCTGATCTATCTGAAAAACAGCGGAAAATAAATTCACCGGGTGCATTGCAGTGTATTTTGCAATGCACCCGCTTTTATTTTTCCGGAAAATTTCACCGCAACAACGAAAAAATCCTCCTTTTTTATGTGATTTTGTATCGTTCAGATGATTTTTTCGCATTGCTTTTGTGTGAATTGCACATCATTCATCCCTCTTATGTGTATTTTGCATAAAAATGCTTCTTGTTTTTTAGGAATATCTACTTGACAAAAAAATAACGCTATGATAAGATGTGTC
>JAFTRF010000243.1 GCA_017462405.1 Clostridia bacterium
ACGGATGTAGCCGTCTGCGAAGATACTGGCTTAGACGACGGCGGGACGGATGTGGCCGTCTGCGAAGATACCGGCTTGGACAACAGCGGTACGGATGTAGCCGCTTCAGATTCATTTGTATGGGAAGACAACGGTACCGACGTCGAATCGGGCTGTATCAGTCCGGCTGCAACAGAGGATTCTCCCGGTTCGCCTCCAGGGCGTTTGCCAAACCATCCCTGGCACCCAGTCAGTACCAATGCCAGTACCAGCAGAAACACAATTGTACGTTTCATATTCGTCACCTCTCGCCCATTATACCACAAAACCTGCCGGTGCGAACGGCGGTTTTCATATTTTTGCATAAAAAAGGACTGCGAAAATTCTCGCAGTCCTCACATGGTATTTCATTCAGATGGAAATTTCCCGGGCAACCCGCAGCAGCTCGTGGTTGAATTCCTTCGGAATTGCCAGACCTTCGGTGATGTCGTAGTTCACCAGCTGGTCGTTCTTGATGCCGACCACACGGCAGCTCTTGCCCTGTACCAGCAGCTGAACGGCATAGTGCCCCATCTCGCTGGCCAGCACACGGTCGCGAGCCGTGGGGGAACCGCCGCGCTGTACATGACCCAGCACACAGCTTCTGGTCTTTACACCGATCTTGCGCTCCACTTCCTTGCACAGCGCCTCGATGTCAACCATCAGCTCAGACACCACGATGATAAAGTGGTGCTTGCCCAGCTTCTGGGAACGCTTGATGGGCGCAATGATATCCCGGTCAATATTGTACTGCTCTTCCGGAACCAAAATGGCCACGGCACCCACAGCCAAGCCGGCGTTCAGTGCCAGATCGCCCTTGTGGTGACCCATCACTTCCACGATGCAGCACCGGTCGTGGGACTGCATGGTATCCCGGATGCGGTCAACCATTTCGATGGCCGTATTCAGCGCGGTATCGTAACCGATGGTGTAATCGGTGCAGGAAATGTCGTTGTCGATGGTGCCAGGCAGGCCGATGCAGCTGATGCCCTCGGCACACAGATCACGGGCACCCTTGAAGGAGCCGTCGCCGCCGATTACAACCAGGCCTTCAATGCCCATCTGACGACAGTTGCGGGCCGCCTGCTTTACACCCGCGGGAGTATTAAAGCGGGGGCTGCGGGCCGTGCTCAAAAACGTACCGCCGCGCTGCAGAATATTGGACACCGAACGAAGGTCCATCTCAAATACATCGTTATCCAGCAAGCCGTCGTAGCCCCGACGCACGCCGATAACTTCCATACCGGCTGCAATACCGGAACGAACTACGGCACGGATGGCCGCGTTCATACCCGGTGCGTCGCCGCCGCTGGTGAGAACAGCAATTTTTTTCATCGTCAATTCGTCCTTTCGATGTGATCGTATCTGCTTTTTCTATATGGTACGATAACAATTGATTTTATGATTTAATATCTCATAATCTATTATACCCGTACCCATCTGTTTTTTCAAGAGAAATTGTGTTTTTTTCGCGATTTTTTGGCAAATTATTCATTTCAGTCCCGAACCGCTACATTTTTGTCGCCTAAAATGCGGCGCAGCTCCTGCAGCATCGGCTCGTTCATGTATACCCATCCGGTACGCGCTGCCAACGACAGCTTGCCGGTATCGGTACAGTAAACGTATACCGGTGTGTTGCCGTCGAACACCGCCATTACCCGACGAGCCCGCTGAAATGCTTCGCAGGACAAGTTCTCGGTCCGCAGGTACAGTCCGTTGCGGCTGGATTTTGCGGCCGGCTTCACCGACGTCACCACCTCCGACGGCCCAGGCGCCGGCTCCTGCATCGGCGGAGGTGCCGGCAGGTCATTCCGGGGAAAGTTATGCCGATTCGCTCCGGCCGCATTCCGGCTGTGCAGCGCGGCCTCGTCGGTACCGTCGCCTACATAATCGCACAACAGCTTGGCGTCTTCCTCTTCCCGCAGACTTAGCTTGCCCACCACTTCCAGCACACGGCCTTCCTGCAGCAGCGCGGAATAGGTTTCCAGCGATTTGGGAAAGACCAGCATTTCGATGGCGCCGTACATATCTTCCAGCGTAACACATGCCATCGTCTGATTGTTTTTGGTAATTTTCGTTTTTACCGACTGCACAATGGCCAGCACCGTCAGCCGGTCACCGTCCCGGTAAGCCGCATCGACCTCGCCCTCTTCGCTGTGGGCGCAGGCCAGAATTTTGCTGATGGGAACTGCACCGATGGACTCCGCAATTTTCTGATACTGCGCCATGGGGTGCCCGGACAAATACATTCCGGCCATTTCCTTTTCCATGGCCAGCATATCCCGGATGGGATATTCGTCCATAGGCGGAATTTCATAGGATGCACCGCCGTCCTCATCCGCCGTACCGAACAGACTCATCTGTCCCTCCAGATTCCGGCGTCGGGTGGCATCCAAATCGTCCAGTATGGTATCCATATGGAGCATCATCTGGCGGCGGTTATACCCCAATCCGTCCATTGCGCCAATCTTGATCAGCGATTCCAGGGCCCGGCGGTTCAGTTCCTTGCCATACATCCGGTCGCAGAAGTCGTAAAAACCAGTGAAGCGCCTTTTTTGCCGCTGGCGGATCATCTGATCCAAAAAGCTTCGGCCGATGTTGCGCCCGGCCAGCAGGCCGAAACGAATGTGCTTCCCGGAAACGGTAAAACCGCTTTCATTTTCGTTGATACTGGGGGGCAGAACCTGAATGCCCAGCCGCTGACATTCGGCAATGTATTCCGCCACCTTGTTGGTATTGTCCAGCACGCTGGTCAGCAGCGCCGCCATGAACTCCCGGGGATAATGGCATTTCAGCCACGCGGTCTGATAAGACACATACGCATACGACGCCGCATGGGGCTTATTAAATGCATAGGATGCAAAACCTTCC
>JAFTRF010000021.1 GCA_017462405.1 Clostridia bacterium
GACGGGTCCTGTTTTTTATGCAAATCAATATTACTTCAGCGCATCCGCTTTTTCCAGCTCTGCGATTTCCTCCAGCCATACCTTGGAGGATGCGTCACTGGGCATACGCCAGTCGCCGCGGGGCGACAGCGCCACCGAACCGACCTTGGGGCCGTCCGGGATGCAGGAGCGCTTGAACTGCTGGTTGAAGAAGCGGCGGGTGAACGTCCGCAGCCAGTGCAGGATCACCGCATTGCTGTATGCTCCGGCAAAGACATACTGTGCCAGCCGGACAATCTTGGTCGGGGTAAAACCGGAACGGACGGTGTGATACAGGAAGAAATCGTGGAGTTCATAGGGGCCCACCAGATCCTCCGTCTTCTGGGCGATTTCGCCCTTGTCATCCACGGGCAGCAGTTCGGGCGATACGGGGGTGTCCAGAATGTCGAGCAGAACGTCGCGGAGGACATCGGAGGAACGCATGGCTTCGTAGCGTACCACCACGCGCACCAGCGTCTTCGGCACATCGCCGTTGACACCGTACATAGACATATGGTCGCCGTTGTAGGTCGCCCAGCCCAGTGCCAGCTCCGACAGATCGCCGGTACCGACCACCAGACCGCCGCACTGGTTGGCGATGTCCATCAGCACCTGCGTGCGTTCACGGGCCTGGCTATTTTCGTAGGTCACGTCCAGCACCGCCGGATCGTGACCGATGTCTTTGAAATGCTGCTGCACGGCGGCCATGATGTTGACCTCCTGCAGTTCCACACCCAATGCATTGCACAGGGTAATGGCGTTGTTCTTCGTGCGGCTGCTGGTACCGAAGCAAGGCATCGTTACCGCCAGCACATCGCTATGCGGACGACCCAGCAGATCCATCGCACGCACCATCACCAGCAGAGCGAGGGTGCTGTCCAGACCGCCGGAAATGCCGACCACGGCCTTTTTCGACCACGTCAGGTCCAGACGGCGGGCAAGGCCGTGAGCCTGAATCTGCAGGATAGACTCGGCGCGGGCATCCATGTCGGCGCTGTCCGGCACAAAGGGATTGGCATCGAAATGCCGGGTCAGCTTCGTCTCGCGCACCGGCTGAGAAAATTCGTATTCGAATTCCGAGATCCTTCCCTCAAACAGGGAATTGCGGAAGCGCTCGTCGGCCATGCGTTCCACATCAATTTCACTGATCAGCAGATCACAGGGCGCAAAGGGCTTATTTTCGGCCAGCAGTACACCATTCTCCGCAATGAGATGATGACGGCTGTATACGGCATCCTGCGTGGACTCCGTGGGGTCTGCATTGGCGCACACATAGCCGCACAGCAGCCGGGCCGAGGTAGACTGTACCAGCGAACGGCGATAGTCCGCCATGCCGACCGACTCTGCCGAAGCCGACGGATTGGCAATGACGGTTGCGCCCATTGCACTGAGTGTGCGGGCCGGTGCATCTGCCGCCCACAGATCTTCGCCAATTTCCACACCGAAGCAGAATTCCGGCAGTTCCGCACAGCGAAATACCGTCTGGGCGGCAATCAGCACTTCATTGTCCCCGAAAAGTACGCACTCCGCCCGTTCCGCGTCAAGGGTGTCTGCCGGGGCAAAGTAACGCTTTTCATAGGATGCACCGTGGTTGGGCAGGTTGGTTTTCGGAATCAGCGCCATCACCCGTCCATCGTGCAGGACTGCCGCACAGTTGAACAGCTTGCCGTTGTGACGGATCGGCAGGCCCACCACGACCACCGGATATTTGCCCTTGGTGGCACAGGCGATTTCTTCCAAGCCATCCATTGCCGCCTGCTGCAGCTTCCGGGTCAGAAACAGATCGCCACAGGTCGCACCGGTCACGCACAGCTCCGGCAATACCAGCAGGTTCACTCCTGCCGCATCTGCCTGTACGATGCGCTCCTTGATCTGCGCTACGTTGTGCTTCACATCTGCAACCGATACCGCAACCGAACCGGCCGCCACTTTGATAAATCCGTTTTTCATCGCTGTTCCGCCCTTCCCGTATTACATATATTATATTGATATCATTCCCGGAGCCGATGAAATCATCAGCCCTCGACTTCCACGTTGCCGCCGGTCTTCAGAATATCCTCGTACCACTTGTCGAACGCGTTGACCGCTTCATAGTCCGCGCTGTGTACGCCTGCGAAAATGTCCGGCAGGGGCACTTCGTAGAAATACAGCACATTGTCCTCGTCCACGGTATACACCTTCAGATGCGGCTGACCGCTGAGTTCCTTGTTCACCAGCAGCGTGTCGTCCGGCTCATTGCCATGGCAAATCTGGAACAGCAGCACGCCGATGCTGTTGATGTTGGCGCTCTCATTCAGCGAATCCAGCATCCAGCCCACGACCACGTCCTGACCGGCCTTGGTGCGGGTTTCATCGGCAAAGAAACGACCCATGATGCTGCTCATCTGATACAGCTTGCCGCGCACCTGCGTGAGGTACATGGTGACGTTGTCGCTGTTGATTTTCAGATTGGAAATAGCCATCTGGCACTCCTGCGTCTGGCATTCCTCCAGCGTCTTTTCACCCTCGTGCAGTGCCCGGAATTCTTCGACGGTCATGCATACGCCCGTCGCTTTCATATTGATATCAGCGCGGGTGCTGCAGCCCGCCAGAGACAGGCTGGCCAGTACAACGCACAGCAGCAGCGCCACTGTACGGATGATGTTCTTCTTCATAAGGGTTCTTCCTTTCATGTATAAATAATATATGACCGAGAGTTATTGTAGCATATTTTCGTCTGTTTCACAAGTATTCCGGACATAAAATTGTGTAAATTTTCTTTAATCCCGCAATTTTGCAGACGCTGCATATTCATCAGAATCACCGAAAGTTTTTCCCAACTTTATGCAACATCCCCCCTTTCTTTTTGCAAATGTTTGTGCTATAATGGGCACATTCTTTTTCAAAAAACGCGCCTGCGGCGCACGTCGCATACAGAAAGGATTGGAACCCATGAATCTGAAAGGCAGAGATTTTCTCACCCTGCTGGACTACACTCCCCGCGAAATCAGCAAGCTGCTGGATCTGGCGGCTGACCTAAAGGCCAAGAAAAAAGCCGGCATCCCGCACGAATTTTGCCGGGGCAAGAACATCGTGCTGATTTTTGAGAAAACCAGCACCCGCACCCGGAGCAGCTTTGAAGTTGCCGCCCACGACCTGGGCATGGGCGTGACCTATCTGGACCCCGGTGTGTCTCAGATCGGCAAAAAGGAAAGCATCGCAGACACCGCCCGTGTGCTCAGCTCCATTTACGACGGCATCGAATACCGCGGCTACGGTCAGGAGATCGTAGAGGAGCTGGCGCTGTACTCCAAGGTACCGGTATGGAACGGTCTGACCAACGAATATCACCCCACCCAGATTCTGGCAGACTTCCTGACCATCCGGGAGCATTTCGGCCGGCTGGAGGGCATCAACTTCGTGTATATGGGCGATGCCCGCTATAACATGGGCAATTCGCTGATGATCGGCTGTGCCAAGATGGGCCTCAATTTCACCGCCTGCGCACCGGAGAAATATTTCCCCGATCCCGCACTGGTGGAGAAGTGCCGCGCCATTGCCGCAGAGACCGGCGCCACGCTGCGCTTCTGCACGGACCCCGACGAGGCCGCCAAGGATGCCGACGTCATCTGCACCGACGTGTGGGTGTCGATGGGCGAACCGGTGGAAGTATGGGCACAGCGCATCAATGATCTGGCTCCCTATCAGGTCAACAGCGAACTGATGGCCAAGGCACGTCCCACCGCCGTATTCATGCATTGCCTGCCCGCCTACCACAACCGCAAAACCGTCATCGGCCGGGAAATGGGCGAGCGCTTCAACCGGGACAGCATGGAAGTCACCGAGGAAGTGTTCGAAAGCGAACAGTCCATCGTGTTTCAGGAAGCTGAAAACCGGATGCACACCATCAAGGCCGTCATGACCGCTACGCTGGTTGCGGCGCACTGAGTTTACAAATCGAGTAGGAGGCTGACCATTATTTAGGCAGCCGACCTCTCACACCACCGTGCGTACGGGTCCGTACACGGCGGTTCAATCATAAAGAGTGCAGAGACTTGTACGCCTTGGATATGTCAAAATATCCTCGTCGTGCAA
>JAFTRF010000244.1 GCA_017462405.1 Clostridia bacterium
ATCGGCTACCACAACGGTGGTGTCACCGGACGGAATGGTGCGGGCCTCGATGTTGCCCATAAAGTTCAGGTTGGGATCTGCCTTGAGCAGCGCGAATGCGGCATGCTGCAGTTCGCCGCCCTTGCAGTCCTCAGTGCCGACGTTTACCAGACCGACGGTGGGGTTCTTGTAGCCCATCCCGTTCTCCATGTACACCGAGCCCATGATACCGAACTGATGCAGGTATTCCGGCTTGCAGTCCATGTTGGCACCAGAGTCGATCAGCATAAAGCAACCCTTGTCGGCAGGGATGACCGGAGCCAGCGCGGCGCGCTTGATGCCCTTGATGCGCTTTACGATGGTGGTTGCACCGACAACCAGCGCACCGGTGCTGCCTGCGGAAATGAATGCGTCGCCTTCACCGGCAGCCAGACTGCGCAGACCTACGGCCATGGAACAATCCTGCTTGGCGCGGCGGATATCGGTGGGCTGATCCTCCATCGAAATGACGGTAGGGGCATGTACGATGGTCATGCGGTCCATGGAAAGGTTCTGCTCCTGCATTACCTGCTTGATCACGTCTTCCTTACCGGTGACGATCAGTTCCAGATCGGTCAGTTCATCCAGGGCCATGCGGCAGCCCTTCAGAATTTCGACGGGCGCGTTGTCGCCGCCAAAAGCATCAACGATAATTTTCATAATGTATCCGTCCTTTCAATATTTACATTGTATCCGGCATGGCATTGCGCAGGCTGTCCACAGCCCGGTTCGCCAGTGCGGTATAGCGCTCTTTTTTGTCCCGGATCTTTTCCGGAAGCGGGGGCAGGATGCCGAAATTGGCACCCATCGGCTGAAAATCGGCGGTCGGCGATGCGCTGACGTGGCGGCACAGTGCGCCGGTCATGGTATCTGCCGGGGGCAGATATTCCGGTTTGCCTTCCAGCGCCCGTGCGCAGGAAATGGCTGCCAGAATACCAGATGCCGCCGACTCCATGTAGCCTTCCACGCCGGTCATCTGTCCGGCAAAGTAAATGCGGGGATCACTGCGCAGTGCGAATCCGCCGGTCAGCAGACGGGGCGAATCCATAAAGGTGTTCCGGTGCATAACACCGTAACGGACAAATTCTGCGTTTTTCAGCGCGGGAATCATGCCGAAGACGCGCTTCTGTTCCCCGAATTTCAGGTTGGTCTGGAAACCCACCAGATTGAACAGCGTTCCGGCGGCATCCTCGCGCCGCAGCTGGACCGCCGCCCACGGGCGGTGACCTGTGCGGGGATCGCGCAGGCCCACCGGCTTCATGGGGCCAAAGCGGATGGTATCCGCACCGCGCTTGGCCATGATTTCAATGGGCATACAGCCCTCGTAGACGTTGGGCTTGTCGAATTCATGCGTTGGGCCCCCCTCTGCGGTGATCAACGCCGCATAAAAAGCCTCGTATTCCTCTTTATTCATGGGGCAATTGAGGTAATCGTCCTCGCCGCCCCGCTCGTAACGGGAAGCGTAAAATGCACAGGTCATATCCACCGAGGCCGCCGTCACGATGGGTGCCGCCGCATCGTAAAAATGCAGGGCACCGCCGCTCAGGGCCACGATTTTTTCTGCCAGCGCATCCGACGTCAGCGGGCCGGTGGCGATAATGACCGGACCGTCGGGAATGTCGGTGACTTCCTCGTAACAGACGGTGATATTGGGGTGATTTTTGATTTTCTCTGTTACCAATGCAGAAAATGCATCCCGGTCCACCGCCAGCGCACCGCCGGCCGGCACACTACAGGTCTTGGCACAGGGCACCAGCAGGGAACCCAGCATTTCCATTTCGGTTTTCAGCAGACCGGCGGCACTGTCCAGCCGCTGGGCCTTCAGGGAATTGGAGCAGACCAGCTCGGCAAAATCCGGGCTGTGATGCGCCGGACTGTATTTATGGGGCTTCATTTCGATGAGCGTCACGGCGATGTTCCGGTTGGCCAGCTGCCACGCCGCTTCACATCCCGCCATGCCCGCGCCCACTACGGTGACCCGGTTCATGCGTCCTCCTCCTTTGTATCATTCCGGCTGTAGCCGCAGCCCTCTGCGGCACAAAACAGCTTTGGAATCTTGCCTTTTTTGCGGTACAGGATCTGTCCGCACTGGGGGCATTTATCGTTGACCGGTTCATTCCACGACACGAAATCGCAGTTGGGGTAGTTTGCACAACCGTAGAACACCCGGCCGCGTTTGGATTTTTTCTCAATGACCTTGCCGCCGCACTTGGGGCAGTCGGCACCGGTCTCGATGACGATGCTCTTGATGTTTTTGCATTCCGGATAGCCTGGGCAGGCAATGAACTTGCCGTAGCGTCCGGTTTTGATGATCATGCGCTTGCCGCACTTTTCGCAGATGAAGTCCGTTTCTTCCTCGGTCAGCTTCAGCTTGACGCCCTCCATGCTGGCCTTGGCGTCCTTGAGCGTCTGCTCAAAATCGGTGTAGAAATCCCGGATGGCGTCCTGCCACTCAATGTTGCCCTCCTCCACCTTGTCCAGATTGGTTTCCATCTGGGCGGTGAATTTCACATTGACGATTTTGGGGAATTTGTCTTTCATCAGTTGGGTCGCTATCTCGCCTAACTCCGTCGGCTTGAGCGCCTTGCTTTCACGGGTGACGTATTCGCGGCCGGTGATAGTGGAAATGGTCGCCGCATAGGTGGAAGGACGGCCGATGCCGTTTTCCTCCAGCGCCTTGATGAGCGTTGCTTCCGTATACCGTGCAGGCGGCTGGGTAAAGTGCTGATTGCCCAGCACTTCCTTGCATCGCAGCGGCATATCCTTCTCCAGCGGCGGCAGCGCAGCGGCGGTGTCCTCAGCTTCGTCCTTGGCTTCCTCGTACAGCACCGTAAAGCCGTCGAACGTCACGGTATAACCGGAAGCCTTGAACAGAT
>JAFTRF010000245.1 GCA_017462405.1 Clostridia bacterium
GTCCATGTTTTCGGCCTGCTTCCACTGCTTGCACTTGTCGTTCATGTACTGCATCACGCGCAGTGCGAACGGCTTTGCGGAAGGATCGGTGTGGCTCTTGCCGGTCATGTACTTCACGCACTCATACAGACCCGCATAGCCCAGCGAAATGGTGGAATAACCGCCGTACAGCAGCTTGTCGATGGGCTCCCCCTTCTTCAGACGAGCCAGCGCACCGCACTGCCACAGGATGGGCGCGGCATCGCTGAGGGTGCCCTTCAGCCGCTCGTGGCGGGCGCGCAGACCGCGGTGGCACAGTTCCAGACGTTCCTCGAAGATGCTCCAGAACTTATCGAAATCACCGCCGGAGGACAGTGCCACGTCGACCAGATTGATGGTGACAACACCCTGATTGAAGCGGCCGTAATACTTGGGCTTGCCGTTTTCATCCACATACGGGGTCAGGAAGCTGCGGCAGCCCATGCAGGTGTAGCAATGGCCTTCGCCGTTCTGATCGACCTTCATTTCCAGCATTTTCTTCTCGCTGATGTAGTCCGGTACCATGCGCTTGGCAGTGCATTTTGCGGACAGTTCGGTCAGATAATAATACGGCGAGTCGGGACGGATGTTTTCCTCCTCCAGCACATAAATCAGCTTCGGGAAAGCCGGCGTGATCCACACGCCGTTTTCATTCTTCACGCCCTGATACCGCTGACGGATGGTTTCCTCAATGATGATGGCCAGGTCCTTCTTTTCCTGCTCATTGCGGGCCTCGCCCAGATACATAAACACCGTGATGAACGGCGCCTGACCATTGGTGGTCATCAGCGTCACGACCTGATACTGGATGGTCTGCACGCCGCGGTTGATCTCCTGCCGCAGACGGCGCTCCACGACCTCAGCCTTGCGCTCGGCGGGTACATTCAGCCCTTCAAATTCCTGCTCTACATCAGCGGCAATCTTTTTGCGGGATACATCGACGAACGGTGCCAGATGCGCCAGACTGATGCTCTGGCCGCCGTACTGGTTGGAGGCCACCTGTGCGATGATCTGCGTTGCAATATTGCAGGCGGTGGAGAAGCTGTGCGGCTTCTCAATGAGGGTACCGGAAATCACGGTACCGTTCTGCAGCATATCTTCCAGATTCACCAGATCGCAGTTGTGCATATGCTGTGCGAAATAGTCCGCATCGTGGAAATGGATGATGCCCTCGCGGTGCGCATCCACGATTTCCTTCGGCAGCAGCACACGGGCGGTCAGATCCTTGGAGATTTCGCCCGCCATGTAGTCGCGCTGTACGCTGTTGACGGTGGGATTCTTGTTGGCGTTCTCCTGCTTGACTTCCTCGTTGTTGCATTCAATCAAAGACAGGATCCGCTCATCGGTGGTGTTGGTCTGCCGCTTCAGATTCTGCACATAGCGATAGGTGATATATTTCCGGGCCACCTCGTAGGCACCCTTGGCCATGATCTGATTCTCCACCATGTCCTGAATTTCTTCCACGTTCATGGCATGCCCCAGCATCAGACACTGCTGTTCAACCGTATCGGCGATGTCCTGAATCTGTTCTTTCGTCAGACGATAACGCTCATCCACCACGGCATTGGCCTTGCTGACCGCATTGACGATTTTAACGTTATCAAAAACGGCTTCCGCACCGCTTCGCTTGATAATCTTCATAACGGATCCTCTCCTCTGTTCAAAATTTATGCTTCGTATCGAAAAGGCTTGCGCCTGCACATTCTCCGAATCCGTCGTTTTCCGACGGCAATACTATCATAGCACAGGATTTCGTTTTGGTCAAGTGGAAAAAACACACTTCCACAATATGTTGCGTTTGGGCGCAAAAAAAGACAGTCCGGGTAACTATATGTTGATTGCCGCCCGAACCGTTTCCCATATACAGTCATTTTGATAAACACGCTGCATACACCGGCGGGAACATCCCTCCGGACAGCGCGCCTGTCTATTGTAGCATGACTCCGGGAAAAATACAACAGCAAAATTCTCTTTTTTCCGGAGTTTTTTCAAAATTTGCGGCCACGCACCGGGGTGTGCCTGTCAAAAAATTCCCCCGGAGTATTTTTTGCCGCGAAGCGCGTCCGGCGCAACAAAAAACAGCGGCCATGCACCGCACAGCCGCCGTTCGATTCAAAAAAATATCACTCAGATGCGATCCAGCACCCGTGCCAGTGCGGCTTCGTCCGCCACGACCGTCACGTCGGGATGCAGCTGCAGCACCGAAGCCGGTACCGCCGGGGTGATCGGGCCGAAGAATGCCTTCTCCACGATTTCGGCCTTGCCGGCGCCGCTGATGACCATAACGATCTTCTTTGCCTCCATGATGTTGCGGATGCCCATCGTATACGCCTTGGTGGGCACGTCTGCCATGGATGCGAAGAAACGGGCATTGGCCTGAATGGTGCTTTCGGCCAGTTCGACGCAATGGGTGTCCTTCTCGAACTCGTCGCAAGGCTCATTGAAGCCGATGTGGCCGTTGTGGCCGATACCCAGCAGCTGCAGATCCACGCCGCCCACGCTGCGGAGGATGGCGTTGTAGTCCGCACAAGCCTTGTCGCTGTCCGGCTCCATGCCGTCCGGGATGTGGGTATTTTCAGCCTTGATGTTCACCTTGCCGAACAGATTGTCGTTCATGAAATAATAGTAGCTCTGGTCGTTGGTACGGGGCAGACCCTTGTACTCGTCCAGATTGACCGTCACGACCTTGGAGAAGTCCAGATCGCCCTGCTCATAGCGCTCCACCAGCACCTTATAAGCACCGATGGGGCTGGAACCGGTTGCCAGACCCAGCACACAATCAGGCTTGCTGATGATCTGCGCCGAGATCAGGTTGGCGGTCTTGCGGCTCATGTCGTCGTAGTTTTTGGTTTTGATAAACTTTACCATAAGTATCGCTCCTTACATAATATATGATGGATGAAAAAATTTTCTTGTGTGCCCTCTCAGTAATCCAGTGCCACCATCTGATGGTTGCGGATACAGGGCACCGTGAAGCGGATTTCATTGCCATCCTTGGTGAACGGGATGGTGTCCAGCCCCGGTGCGAGGTACACCCGATGCACCGGCTTGTCGGTGCGGACAGTCACCTGTACATTATATACCGGGATGATGTCCTCTATGATTTCAGTGCGCTTGCCGCGCTTGACCGGTACCGCATACAGCAGATGTGCCACCAGCCGGTTTTGCTTCGGCTGGTCGGACAGCGTAGCGACACCCTGTGCAGGCAAGTCGGTTTCCAGCGCTTTGCGCCCGTCCAGCAGACGATCCAGCACTGCGCACACCAGATCCCGGTTGATGAGGCTGCCCACATCGGCATATTCCGTGAACACCCGCCAGCTCATGTATGCGCCGTGCTTGCCCATCGTGACGGCACTGCCTTCGGCGATGCCGCTGTTGGGTGCGTGCTTGTGCGAACAAAAATGCGCAATGGTGCGGTTAAAGTAGGACTGCTCCCGCCGCGCCAGTTCCGCACCGTCCGCTTTGCAGCGAACCCGGTTGCCTTTTTCGTAAATCACGTAGGTGCCAGGGTCCATGTTGTCCAGCGGAATCATCGGCACCACATACGCCGGGTCATATGCGCTGGGGCCTTCGTACACGCACCCCAGATCGTACGACATCTCGCCGGGGGCTTCGGGCAGCAGTGAATCGCCTGTCACCAGCAGCTTGCCGCCGTTGGCAGTGAATGCATCCAGCTTCTGCTTCAGCACATCACTCATGGGGATGCCGTCCGGCAGAATGACGACCTTGTATTTTCCGAAATCGCTTTCGGAATCCAGCACATCAAATAAGTATTTGCCCTCCAACATCATCCGCGCCGCACCGACGTTCGGGCGGTTGTTCCGGGACTGTGCATACGGCTCCATGGACACGATGCCGACGTCCGCCTGCATGACGGCGTCCTCGCACCATGCCTCTTTTTGTTCGACTTCCTCATAGGCCGCACCGATGAGCCGATAGGTGGCCTCGTCCATTTCGCCGTTGGGGTGCAGCTGGTCACCGATGGAGCATTTTGCGCCGTTGGCCAGACTCAGTGCCGTCTCGTAGCGCAATGCATTTTTGTGCTTGAAACCGCCGAACTCGCCCCATGAGCCGTGGAACTTGCCGGTCATGCCCAGCATTTCCATGCCCAGCGTGCGCCCGTAGGCCGCCGACAACGGGAAATGGTCGTAGCCCCAGCCGCCGGTCGGCAGCGACTCCAGTTCCAGATGCGAATTGGCCGCCGCCAGATCCCGCCGTCCGTGACGGATGTGGCCGCCGTTGTGGAATACCGGCAAACCCGGCTTGACCTTGTCAATGGTCTCCCGCACCCGACGGGTATAACGGGCATAGGTTTCTTTGGCCAATGCCCGGACATTTTCTTCATCGGCCGGGTCCCAGCCGCGGCTCAACATGGTTTCCAGACAGGACGGGCAGCAGCAGGGCCACTCGTTGACAATATCCAGAAAAATGCCGTCCGCATCGTAATTGCGGCACACCTCTTCCACCTGCGTCATCAGCAGGTCGAGGTACGGCGTATTCATGCACAGATGATGATACCGGGGAACCAGCGGGTCATTTTCGTATACGCCGCCGTTTTTCATCACCACACGCCACTCCGGGTGCATTCTTGCCATCCGCTCGTCAAATCCGGCGGAAATGTATACCGGCGTTTTCACGCCGATCTCGTGCGCCGCCGCGATCTGCGCCCCCAGCAGATCAAACTTCAATCCGGGATGCATCGCATTGGCCTGACTGGGGTGATAGGCCCAGCCGTGGTGGCACTTGGAAAATACCGTGATGGAATCTACATGGCCCACCTTCAGCATCTGCTGAAACTGCGCCTTGGAAAACTTCGCGCCGATGCCGTCAATGGCCTCCGACGTATGAAAATCCAGATGAACTTGCCGAAACGCTAAACGCATGGGATACCCACCTTTATAAAATGTCAAAATGGTCACGATTGTACGCTTCTCATTTTATCATAGAACAAATATGGGATTTTGTCAAATATAATTCGTTATTTTCCGCTTTTATCCTTGGAGCGGGTAACGACCGCCGCCACCAGACCGAACACAATGGCTGCCGTGATGCCTGCCGCAGTACCGGTCAGACCGCCGGTCATCACCCCCAGCAGTCCTTTTTCCGTCACAGCTTTTTCCACGCCTTTGGCCAGCGTGTAGCCGAAACCGGTCAGCGGCACCGTCGCTCCGCATCCGGCAAATTCCACCAGCGGCTCATACAGCCCCAATGCCGTCAGCACCACGCCGCCCACCACATACCCCACCAGAATCCGCGCCGGGGTCAGCTTGGTGAAATCAATAAGCAGCTGCCCCACCACGCAGATCAGCCCGCCGATCACAAATGCCTTGAGATAATCCATCGGATGTCCTCCTTTCATTGTTTTATAACGACACATATGCCGATTCTGAAACACTACCATTTTCATTGCAGATGCTGCATTTCACATATCCGGATAACAATGTCGGGATTTGTACAATCACTGGTTCTAACCTCTTCAGTCTCGTCGCTACGCTCCTCGACAGCTTCCCCAGAATTGGGGAAGCCTTGAGGACTTTGACCGGTCCACTTTATTGGGGTTATAACTATGGTCAGTGGTGTAGACCGTCATCTGAAGGCTTCCCCGATGCCGGGGAAGCTGTCCGCGTAGCGGACTGAAGAGGTTAGAACCGGCGGCATCTCCGGGCTTAAGTTGACAACATTCTCTTCTGTCCCTTATCCGTTGCAGATCCGCACCAGATGCGCCACACCGGGGATGCTTTCCCCCTGCTGTGACGAAGTCGTGCTCATCAACGCGCCGGTCGCCATGAATAAAATATCGTTCAGTTCCCCTTTCCGCAGACAATGCATCAGATAGCCGCACAGCACCGATGCCGAGCATCCGCAGCCGGAACCGCCGGCATTGACCTTTTGCCGCAGCCGGTCGAAAATCAGCAGACCGCAGTCCGTGTGCGCTTCGCGGATGTCGTATCCTTCCCGGTCCATCAGGTCGTACAGCAGCGTACTGCCTACACTGCCCAGATCTCCGGTCACGATCAGATCGTACTGGTCCGGGTGGGTGCCGGTGTCATTGAAATAAGACGTCAGCGTCGCGGCGGCCGCCGGTGCCATCGCCGCACCCATATTATTGCTGTCGGTGATGCCCAGGTCCGTGATGCGTCCCGCCGTCACCGCCGCTACATACGGCCCGCTGTAGCCGTGTCCTACAACCGCTGCACCCGCTCCGGTCACGGTCCATTGTGAAGTCGGCGCCCGCAGGCTGCCGTACTCCAGCGGAAAGCGGAATTGCCGCTCCGCCGAGCAGAAATGCGACGACGTCACCGCCACCGCCCGCTCCGCCAAACCGCTGTCCACAAACAGCGATGCCATCGCCAGCGTCTGCGCCATGGTGGAACAAGCCCCGTACTGCCCCAAAAAGGGGATTTCCAGCGACCGCAGCCCAAACACCGCTCCGGTGCATTGATTCAGCAAGTCCCCAGCAAAAATATACTGTACCTCTTCCGGGGGCAACTCCGCTTTTTTCAGTGCTTTCTTGACCGCCTCCGTCTGCAGGGTGCTTTCGGCTTTTTCCCACGAATCCTGCCCCAACAGGGTGTCGTGGTAGACCATATCAAAGTATGCCCCCAGCGGCCCGCCGCCTTCCTTTTGCCCCACCACGGCGGCGGTATGGAGGATCCGGGGCTTGTGCTCGGTCAACAGCGTGTCCCGTCCGATTCGTTTTGCCATGTACATCACGTCCTTTTGGCATAGGTTTTCCGGCGCAAGGAAAATTATGCGCAAAAAAGCGGTGCGTACTTTTGCATACACACCGCCTGAGGATGGCTGTTTACTTGTTCTCGTATCGTGTCAGATCGTATGCTTTCCGGATGTATTCCTGACCCTCGGCATAGCACTCTTCAAACCGGATCGAACCCGCCGGTTTATCGGGATCCGACAGGCAATACACATCATTGTATGCCGTGCAGATGGTTTCATTCAGTATCCGGTGTTTTTCCATCGTAAATTGCACCCGGCCGTACACCAGATAGGTTTCACCGTTTTCCAGCGGATACCAGCCAATACCGAGGGTGCTCACCGGGGTTCCATGCTTTTGGGTATGTTCCTCATACGCCTTGGGAACACGCTGGTCCAGCACAAAATATTTCTCCTGAATCTTTACCGTATCACCGGGCCGGTAGTCCGTGACATCGGTCTGATACAGCACCTCCTCGATCCGCACCGTGGTCAGGACCGCCGAACTTCGCTGCAGCTTGGCCGTGTTGTAATCCGGGTAGGTTTCATCCGGGGACAATTCCCGAAATACGCTGCTGCTTCCATAAATCAGCAGATTTTCGCTGTACAACGGTGTCACCACCAGAATCGCACCATAGTGATATTCCTTCGGCAAAGCACCGGCGGGCATCGCAATGGTTTCACCGTCGCGCACCCCGCAGGAGCGGATTTCTTTTTCTATGCCCGCAATTCGGAGCGCCCCCAGGTAATCCGGCCACCATTCCTCTGATACCGGTTTCGGCATGGTGTAGCCCTTTTGCCGGAAATCGAAGGTAGTCACACGCCCCTGCACGGCGTATTTGATGGAGGGAAATGCCAAGATGGATGCAATGACGAGCACCGCCACCGCCGGCAGTATCCACCACAGAGCCTTTTTCAGTTTTCGTTTTTTCATCGGATCCCCTCCTGTTTTCTTATTGTATAAAGGATATCTTACAGCTATATTATATATTATTTTTATTGAATTGTCAATACTTTTTTTATAAACCACACCGGATGACGCATTTTCTTTGCTTTTCGGACAACAAAAAACAGCGGCCATGCCCTGCACAGCCGCCGTAGATATTGAGTTTATCCCACCAGTGCATCAATGTACTGATTCAGTGCATCGAAACTGCCCTGCGGGTAACGGGAAATGTCCACATCGTGCTTGTTGATCAGACAATCAGTCAGCAGGAACACCTTCATGCCCAGCGTTTCGGCGATCATGTCCTCGCCCACGTCGTTGCCCACCATCAGGCACTCCTCCGCCCTCTTTCCGATTTTGCCGAGAATCTCCTCATAA
>JAFTRF010000246.1 GCA_017462405.1 Clostridia bacterium
ACCTTTACCATTGCGTAACGCAGTACCTTGTTGCCCAGCTTGTAGCCCTTCTGGAACATCTGCACTACGGTGCTTTCCTCGATGGAATCGTCTTCCACGTGCATCACAGCATTGTGCAGGTTGGGATCAAAAGGAATATTTTCGCCTTCAATGGGTTCGATGTGCATCTTTTCGAACACATGACCGATCTGCTGACGAATCATATCCACGCCCTTGCGAAGCTCAGCCTCGTTGCCTTCCGGACAAGCCAGCGCCCGCTCAATGTTGTCTGCAATGGGCAGAATCTCGGCGATGGTCTCGCAGCGCACATTGGCGTTGATCTCGCCCATCTCGCGGGCTGTACGCTTACGGTAGTTGTCATACTCCGCACGTACCCGAAGCCCCATATCCTTTTCCTCTGCCAGCTGTTTTTTCAGCTGTTCGATTTCCGCCTTCAGCTGTTCCACCTCAGGATTCACCGTCTCCGCAGCTTCCACAGTTTCCGCAGCGGTTTCTGCTGCAGTTTTGGTTTCCTTTTCCTGACTCAAGTCTGTCCACTCCTTTTGTTGCTCGGTTAATCACTCCGCAGAGTTTCGGCCAGAATCGCCTCCAGCCGCTCTGCAAAATACTCCAGATACGAAATCACCACAGGATAATCCATTCTTGTCGGTCCGATGAGCGCCAACCGCCCGCTGTCGGCACCATTGAGGTTGTACCCGGCAGTGACCACACTGGAGGTCATCAGTTCCATGCATCCGCTTTCCGGCCCGATCAGGATGTTGACACCGCTCCGCGTCCGTGCCAGCAGTGCTGCCACATCTTCGGTGCGTTCCACAAATTCCATGACCCGTCTTGCCCCGGCATCGCTGTATTCCGGTCTTTGCAGCAGGTTGCCCTGTCCGGCAGCAAATACGCCGGTCCGGGCGGTTTCCTGCGCCGCCTCCAGACTCGCCAGCAGAATCGGCGCCACCAAAAAGACGAATTCACCGATGGAGGCCGCAATGCTTTGCATATAGGCCACCGTAATGGATTCAATCGGCTGATTCAGAATCCGCTCCGATGCCAGCCGGGCCATCACCCGCATCACATCGGTCGTCAGATCGAATCCGCACCGGCACACCTTCGTTTTCAGTATGCCCGAAGAAGCCATCAATACGACTACTGCCGTCCTTCGGCCCACCGGAACAATCTGAATGCTTCGTACAGTGGTATCGGCCGCCGACGGTGTCGTGACCACTGCCACACATCCGGTCAGATACGCCAGCGCCTGCACCGCCCGTTCCAGCAAATGCTCCGGATCGTCTCCTGCCTCCGTGAGCATCGCGTCGATGCTCACCCGGTCCTCTCTGGACAGCGGCGTTTTCTCCATCCGGCTGGTCAGATACATCCGGTAGCCCCGGTCCGTAGGCACACGTCCGGCAGAAGTATGAGGCTGATCCAGCAATCCACGTTCCGCCAGATCTGCCATCTCATTTCGGATGGTTGCCGAGGATACGGTATTGCCCATCAGTTCGCGGATCATTTTGGAACCCACCGGCTCGCCCGTCCGGATATATGCTTCCACCACGGCGGCCAGCACCCGGAGCTTTCGCTCACCCAATGTCATACCATCACCTCCGCAGGTTTAGCACTCTGTCGTGTCGAGTGCTAACCTCTGCTAATAATGTACCATTTTCTTGGCGATTTGTCAACAGGCCAAATGTAAATGATTTATGAAATCCGCATTTTTTTGCGCAAAAAAAATGCCATCGGACCGTTTTCACAAGTCCGATGGCTTCATGTGATATATTACGGCAGTCAATCCATGCAATCCAGCAATGTGCCGATCACCGCATTGGATACCAAAAATCCGTCTCTGGTCAATGCAATACACTCTCCGTCGTCCGTCAGTAATCCACCACGAGCCAGCAACGCCGCCTTGCGTTCCAACGCTTTGGGCAAGGGTTGTCCGAACCGTTGCCGGTACACAGATCGCCGGACACCCTCCGTCAGCCGTAGTGCCAGCAGGATGTACTCCTCCGGGTCGCCGCCGGTGCCGTCCGCTACAGGGGGCTGCCCCTGCAGAAATGCTTCGATATCCCGCGGATAATAAAACCGCTTGCCGTCCAGAAAGCCGTGTGCCGATGCACCCAGTGCGGCGTATTCCTCGTCCCGCCAGTAGTGCAGGTTGTGCCGGCTTTCAAAGCCCGCTTTCGCAAAATTGGAAATTTCATACTGGTGATAGCCATATTGCGCCAGTTCTGTACAAACGGTATGATACAACTCTGCCTGTGCATCCTCATCGGGCAACTGCGCTTCCACCCCGCGCCGGTCAAACGGCGTACCGGGTTCCACTTTCAGCAGATAAGCCGATACATGGGGCACTTCCTGCTGTGCGCAGAATGCCACCGACCGTTTCAGCCGCTCCGGTGTCTGTCCCTGCAATCCCAGCATCAGATCCAGCGAAATATTTGTAAATCCGGCATCACGGGCGGTCTGTACGGCCTCAGATGCCTGCTGCACGGTATGGCGCCTCCCTAAAAAGCGCAATTCATCCGGGTCTGCGGATTGCAGTCCCATCGACAAACGGTTGAAGCCTGCCTTATGCAAAGCCCGGAACAGTGGCTCCTGCGCGGCCGCCGGATTGGCTTCCACAGTAATTTCCGCATCTGCGGTCAGTGCAATGTTCGCCCGGATAGATTCCAGTACCCGGCGCAGACGGTCTGCACCCAGCAAAACCGGTGTACCGCCGCCGAAATAGACCGTATCCGCGGTTTTTCCGTGCCATTGGGGTGCCCATGCCTGTGCGGTACGGCACAAAGCATTGGTATACGCCTCCAGACGGGCTTCATCAGCCCGCATGGAATAAAAATCACAGTAGGGGCATTTGCCGTCGCAGAACGGAATGTGCACGTATACGCCAATCAACGGCCGATTCGTTTTCATCAGTCTTCGTCCAGCTTCAGCACAGCCATGAATGCATCCTGCGGCACCTCTACACTGCCCAGCTGACGCATCCGCTTCTTGCCTTCCTTCTGCTTTTCCAGCAGCTTCTTCTTACGGGTAATGTCACCGCCATAGCACTTGGCCAGCACGTCTTTCCGCATGGCCTTAACCGTTTCGCGGGCAATGATCTTGCCGCCGATGCAGGCCTGAATCGGAATTTCAAACAGCTGGCGCGGGATGTGCTCCTTCAGCCGCTCCGCCATTCTGCGGGCACGGCTGTATGCCTTTTCGCTGTGAATGATGAAGGACAGGGCATCGATCACTTCGCCGTTGAGCATGATGTCCAGCTTTACCAGCGAGGATTCCTCGTATCCCTTGACCTCATAGTCAAACGACGCATAGCCGCGGGTG
>JAFTRF010000247.1 GCA_017462405.1 Clostridia bacterium
ATCTGATAGCCGTAGGATTCACCGTCCCGGATTGCAGCCAGTGCGCAGTATTCCAGCAAGCCGCGTTTCAGTTCCTTGTCCATGCGGAATCCCTCCTTTCGAGAATACTATATCACAAAGAGTATTCGATGTCAAGCGCATTTACAGAAATGGAGCGACTTTACGTCTTTGAGGAAATCTTGCTGCTTTGCTCTTGTATCTGCACCTGTTTCATGGTATAATCATATTATATTTGATACTTTCGTCCTTTGTTTGCAATGATTCAGAATATAAGAGGAGGCACCGACCATGTATGAGCTGAAACAGCTGGGGCCGCGTTCGTACTACATCAACGGCTCGTCCAATATGGGCCTGTACCGTACCGGCGAGAAAGATGTTGTGCTGATCGACTCCGGCGACGATCCCGGCGTAGGCAGCCGGATTGCGGAGCGGCTGACGGAACAGGACTGGACGCTGAAGGCCATTTTCAACACCCACGCCCATTCCGACCACATGGGCAGCAACAAATATCTGCAGGACAAATACGGCTGTGAATCCTACATGGCAGGCATGGAGGCGCCGTTTACCCGTAACCCGACCATGTGGCCGGGGATGCTGTACGGCGCGTGTCCCCCGAAGCACCTGTGGAGCCGCTATCTGTACGGTGAGCCGTGTTTTTCGAAAGAACTGACCCCGGACGATCTGCCTGCGGGGCTGACGACATTTCCTGCGGCGGGACATTCACCGGAGCAGATCGGCTACCGCACCGGGGACGGTGTGTATTATCTGGGCGATACGGTGGTGGGTATTCCTACGCTCAACCGTTTCGGCATCACGTATATTTTTGATGTGGTGCAATATCTGAAAACGCTGGATGAAGTGGAAAAGCTGCAGGGCGAATGGTTCGTGGCTGCCCATGCCGACCCGGTGCAGGACATCGTGCCGCTGGTGCAGGTCAACCGCGCCAAGGTGTGGGAAATTGCCGAGCGCATCCGGGCATTCTGCGATGGTGTGACCGAGGAACAGATCGTGCGCCATGTGCTCAACTGCTATCGGCCCAACATGAGCATGACACGGTATTACATCGTCACCGCCACGGTCCGGGCCTATATTTCCATGCTGGCCGACCGGGGCGATATTTCCAGCTATCTGACCGACCACCGGATCGCATGGTACCGGAGCAGGTAATTGCCGCCGGGTGGTTTGCCGACACCACAAAGTTATGGTACAGAATCGCCGGACCATCGACCTCCCTTGCCCAAAGGGAGGGGGACCATGTTCGTCAGAACATGGTGGAGGGATACGGCCGTCAACCCGGCTGGTGAACGGCCGAGAAAATCGTAATACGAAGGAGGCTTCCCCATGAACGGCATTCCGTCCTCGCGCATCCATTTCCACAATCTGAAAACTGAGCGCACCGACGATCTGCGCATCCGGGTGAAGCACCTGAAAGAAGAGGCCATCCACTGGCACAGCTGCTTCGAGATTGAACTGATGCTGGAGGGAGAGGCGGTGCATGACCTCAACGGCGAGCGCCGTGTGCTGACTCCCGGAGACGTGTACCTGATGCGCCCGAACGACTTCCATGCGGTAGAGGTGCGTACCCCGGCCAAAGTCATCCAGCTGATGTTTTCGGAGAATGTCATCAATCAGCGGACGCTGGCACAGATTCTGACCGCCGAAGGCAGCTTGGCGGCGCATCTGACCCGGCGGGAGGCCGCAGATCTGCAGGAACTGATGGGGCAGGCCATGCGCGAATTCGACGGCGACCTGCCATTCCGGACGGAGTATCTGTTCCATTTACTGGAGTGCATTTTCATCCGAGTCATGCGGCGGTGCGTGGGTCACGAGCTGCCCTTACCGGAGGAGCATCCGCTGAACGCGGCGCTGACCTACCTGTACGGACACTTCCGCGAAAACCCCGGCATGACGGAAACGGCGGAGCGGTTCGGCTTCAACGCCAGCTATTTCAGCGATCTGTTCCACAAAACCACCGGCAAAACCTACAAGGACTGCCTGACGGAACTGCGGCTGAACTATGCCCGAAAGCTGGCGCAATGCACGGATCTGCCCGTGGCGGAGATCTGCTTTGCGTGTGGATTCAACTCCCATTCCAATTTTCAGCGCGCGTACCGGCAGCAATTCGGCGAGACACCCAAAAATACCCGTGATCGACAAATGCCGGGATGATGGGAAAAATCGTATGAAAAAAGGTCCGATTTTGCAAAAACTCTTGACAACCTGCATAAGTAAATGCTATAATATAGCCAGAGGGATGATGATAATGCCGAATCCCCCAATTCATGATTAAGGATGTGTTGATGTATGGTGAATCTGATCGTTGGCCCCAAGGGTTGCGGTAAAACCAAAAAATTCATCGAACTGACCAATAACGCTGCGAATGCCAATCCGAATTGCGTCGTGTGCATCGAGAAGGGCTCCGTCTCCATGTTTTCGGTTTCCTATCTGGCAAGATTGATCGACATCGACGAATTCCCGAAGGTGAACTCCTACGATGGCTTCTTCGCATACCTGAGCGGCCTGATTTCCGGCAACTACGATATCCGCGAGATCTTCATTGATTCCATCCTGCGGATCTGCGGCCGTGATATGGCTGAGTTCACCCGTTTCGTGGTGGAACTGAAGGAATTCGCAAGAACCCATAACGTGACCTTCACCTTGACCGTTTCCTCCAAGAAGGAGAATGTACCCGCCGAAGCGCTGGCCGTTGCAAACGAACTGGTCGTTCTGGGGTAATAAATGGAATCTGCCGCCTGCCGAACCCTCGGCGGGCGGTGTTTCTGTTTGGTCCCAGGATATTGCATCGACCGATAAAACTCATCTGCGCTGTACTGACGAACAGCGCCGTCAGGCGCGTAGCTTCTCCGAAGGGAACAATGCGGTTAATTGAATGATTTCTGCTACCGCTTTCCCTCCGGGAGAGTGTGGCCGCATTATCTTCGAAAACGCTGCCGCAGGCGAGTCGGAAGAGGTTAGAGATATAGAACCTTTTATTACTGAAAGGAGCAAACACATTATGAAAGCAGTTGTCACCCGTGTATCAGAGGCCTCGGTCGTCATCGACGGCAAGGTCAACGGGCAGATTGGCCGGGAATTTCTGGTGCTGCTGGGCGTAGGCCCGGAGGACACCGAACAGCAGGCCGTTCAGCTGGCGGGCAAAGTATGCAAATGCCGCGTATTTGAAGACGAAAACGGCAAAATGAATCTGGATTTGGCGGCAGTAGGCGGCAGCCTGCTGGTCATTTCCCAGTTTACACTGTACGCCGATCTGCGCAGCCGCCGTCCGGGCTTTTCCGGTGCGGCAAAACCGGATCTGGCCGAGCCGCTGTACCGGCGGTTTATGGCGGAATGCGAGAAGCTGGGCTTCCCGCCGCAGCACGGCGAATTTGGTGCAGATATGCAGGTGCATTCCATCAACGACGGACCGGTCACGCTGTTGTTTGATACGGCAAAATAAAAAATCACGATATAAAATACAGCCGCCCGGAGTTTGTTTCCAGACTCCGGGCGGCTGTATTTTATGAGGAAGTGTGGTCGTAAGCAAATCAGAGTTCTGTATCTTCTGCAGGGCGATAAACGATGTATTCGGTATCATTATGCGCATCGCACCGCTGTTTCATGCACGCATACACGACATCCCGCATCGCAGCGGCTTGTGCTTTGGGCGACAGGGTGGTGTCCGGCTCGAACGGACCGTCGAGGTACAGCGTCAGCCGGGGTTTTTTGCCGAAGCGCCGCTTCTGATAGGTGGTCGTCATACAGAACACCGGCGCATGAAATTTCAGCGGATACTTGAAGGCTGCTTCGGAATACGGGCGCACACCGGCGTAATAGGGCCACACGTGCGCTTCGGGATAAATGACGATGGGATGTCCGGTCTGCAGACGATGCGCGATGGCCTCGTGCAGCTTTTTGGTGCCAGACAGCGTCGCAGGCAAAGGCAGTGCGCCCAGATACGGCAGCAGCTGGCCCAGTACCGGCAGGCTCAGGTTGGCGGTGCCGACGACGGTATAAATGCGCCGGGGAAATGCGGCCATGGCCGGCAGCACCACGTCTCCGACGGGCTGGGTGTGGTTGCCGTACAGGAAAAATCCGGTTTTGGCGGCTTGCTTCAGCACCTTACGATTTTTGATGCGTACGTGCAACCCGAACGGCAGGTACACCGACGCAAACAGCAGCGCTGCACCGTAAATCAGCCCGGACCGCAGCTTATCACAGGGGGAGGTACGGAGCCACCGGTAATCCGGGGGCAGTTCATACTGCTGGTCGGGGGCTTCCACGAAATCCTGGTCGTAGCTGCGGTATTCCATCACGGGGCGGTTCACGCTTCGTCGCCTCCGTCCGGAATCCAGCCTGCGATGTCCCACGGCTCAAAGGTGTAGTCCAGCGCCTTGCCGTAGGCGGCTTCGTAGGCTTCTTTTTTCAGTTCAAAATCCCGGCGGCACATCCGGATGCTGTTTTCCTTGATGGACAGGGCCGGGTCAGGGAACAGCGGCTCCAGTACGTGCAGGATGCACCGCACCTGACGGAAACCGGGGGCAGCCATGCGATCCGTCTCCCGCATTTCCACGAAACATGGAATCACCGGAATGCCCAGCTTGGCGGCATAATAATAGGTACCGCGCTTGAAGGGACGGGGCTTGCGGTAGTTGAACCACATCTCCTGCTCCGGGTAAATCAGAATAAACTCGCCCTTGGCGACCAGCCCGGACAGGATCTCAAAGAAATCCCGCTGCATATAGTGCGGATTGGAGGAAATGGGGGTGATGTCGGCGTAATTCATCAGAAAGCCCAGCGGCCCCTCCATCGCGAGGTTGGTTTCCTGACTGATGACCGGCAGGCGGCGCTTGCCCGCTTTCCGGGCGAAGCAGCGCACCACGGTGTTGTCCAGCGGATTGAAGTGATTGCAGGTCAGCATCGCCGCGCCGGGGATTTTTTCAAGGTGCTCCATGCCACGAAGTTCCATGTCCCGGTTCAGCCATGCAGACAGCGTATTGGCCAGCGTGCGCGCGATCACGGTTTTGGCGCGGAATGCGGTGGTCTTGCGCGCCGCCAGATGTGCGCGGACGATCTGTATTTTTTCTTCGGCGGTCATGTCCGGGTCATTGACCTCGACCTTGCGGTTGAAATCGCCGTCCAGCACCGCCTGCTGAATGTTGCGGATGACTTCATCCCGTCTTTCTGCGACCATCATAAGCGAATCTTGACCCCGCTTTCGTGCATTTTCTTGAAGTTGATCTCCGACCGGGCGATCATCTCACCCCGCTGGGCCAGCAGTCCCATGCATTGTGCGTCGGAGGCTTTCTGTTCTTCGGAATAATTGGCCTTGTATGCGACCAGTTCGTCGTGATAGCCGCTGTCCTTTGCGTAGTGCCAGAAATATTCTTCATACTGGATGTTATCGTAGCACCACGGCTTGGAAAACAGGTTGTAATGGATGATGCCCATGTCAGAGGCGGCCGGCTTGCGCTCGTTGGGCATCAGATCCCATCGCGACGGCAGGAGGTGGATGCGGCCCTTGCAGATGGCGTTCAGGTAATCCTGATCCGGTGCGATGCAGTCAAAATGATAGGTGGACAGCAGATGCAGGAAGTGCTCGTCCAGCCGCTTTTCGCGCAGCAGCTTCAGATTCATCAGCAGCACACCGGAATTGATGTACTGGTACCGGCTGGTGCCGATGCCCTCCTCCATATACAGTGCCAGCGGCGGCACGTCGGACACGGATTCGTCCGCGCAGGCACCAATATAATTGTCGCCAATGTCTACGGCGAACAGGTTGGCCAGATCGTCCATCACGACCACATCGCTGTCGATGTAAATGCCCTTGTCGTATTGCGGGAACATCGCCGGGATGAACAGGCGGAAATAAATGGTCAGCGTAAAGTAATCGCACCGCAGGCGGTTGGACATCCGGTCGGTGATGCAGGCCATGCTGGTTTCCATGGGGACGAAATCAATGTGGAAATGCTCCGTGGCCAGTGCGGACAGCTTGTGCATATTTTCTGCGGTCAGCCCCTGATGCAGAATGATCGCCCGGTAACGGTTGTCCGGCGATGCGTGGTCAATGGCCGAGCGCAGGGCCACCGCCAGAAACGGTGCGTAGTTGTCGTCAATGGAAAAAAATACGGGAATTTCATGCGGATTTGCGTGATTCATCGTCAGATACCTCCATGTGCAGCTTGCTGTGCATGATATGCTTCATATTCTTTCTGAAATGCGGCCCCCTGTGCCAGCAGGTCATCGTATTCGTGCAGATGCAGGATGCGGTGCATTTTGTCCGGCTCCCACGGCTTGACCGTGACAACGCGGAACCACGGGAAAAAGCGGAAGCTGGTGGTGAAATGCTGAAATACGGTGTCCGGGTGCAGACGGCGCTGCTCGTTGAAGCGCCGGGGGAGCAGCCGCTTCTGCTGTGCCAGCTTGTTCAGTGCGGATTGGTCGGGCATGAACATTTTTTCGGTGCGGCACAGTTCGCGGCAGTGGCGGAACAGCCCGGTTTCCCGGATGCGCTTCATATTCAGCAGCAGTACACCGGAATTGACGTAATCCATGTGGTACCATTTCCGCCGGAAAAACCAACGGCCGTAGTGGTCCAGCGTCCCGGCAAATTCTACCCCGGACAGATCCTGATGGTAGAATTCTGCGAAATCCCGGCGGCACAGTACGTCGGTGTCCAGATACAGCACCTTGTCCGGCAAAGGAAGCTCGTCGGCAAAGAGCCGCAGCATACAGAACGGCGTGAACCGGGTGTCCAGATTGACCTCCGGTACTTCCCGCAGAAACAGCGGCGCGACATTGGTGCATTCCACCGTGCTGCCGGGGTGCGTTTCCTGCAATTTTTGCGCCAGAAACTGCAGCAGCGGCGCCGGGATCGGAGCGTAGGTCTTCCCCGGTGTGGTCAGCGACATGGTGAGTACGTGAATGTGCAGCGGTTCAGAGGTGTGATTGGCCAGCGACAGCGCCGACAGCACCAATCCGTCGGCAATGTTGCAGTCACCGCAATATAAAATGTTCATGGACGAAGCACTCCTTTCCGGTATTTTTTTGCGTGATAAAAAGCAAGTTACGACAAAATACGACAAAAATGGTAATAAAAGGTCGAAAAAAGCGCAAAGAAAAACACGGACGGTCAAACGGCGTCAGACCGTCCGCGTCTTACTTCCCGATTATAGCGGGGCAAGCTCAACACAATATCAACCGAGGTTCAATTCTTGTTGACGAATCAGATGACGTAGAAGAAAATGCAGAAGAACTGCAGCAGACTGCCCAGCACCACAAACAGGTGGAACACCGAGTGCATCCAGCGGCGCTTGGCACCGATGCCGTACAGCACGGCACCGACGGTGTAGGCGATGCCGCCGGCCAGCAAGAGCATCAGACCGGGCATGGGGATGGCCTCGATGGTGGGCTTGATGGCGAGTACCACACACCAGCCCATGCCGATGTAGCAAATCATCGACAGCTTGGCATATTTCTTCAGGTCAATGGCGGTGAAGGTGGTGGCCATCGCCGCCAGACCCCACACCAGCCCGAACAGCGTCCACGCCCAGCCGGGGGAAACCTCCCGGATGGCGGTGAACAGGATGGGGGTGTAGGTGCCGGCGATGAGAAAATAGATGGTGCAGTGATCGAGCACCTGCAGGACCTTCTTGCCGGTGCCGGGGCGCAGCCCGTGGTATACGCTGGACATGGTGTACAGGGCGATCATGGATGCGCCGTAGATGGAACTGCCCACCACGGCCCACGGATCCCGGTGGAGCGCGGAGAAGACCACGCACAGCACCAATGCCACGACGCCCAGTGCGCCGCCCACGATGTGGGAAACCATATTGAAAATCTCCTCGCCCTTGGTGTAGTCGGGGAGCTTACGATCGCGAAGCTTTGTTCTTTTCATGAATGAATGATCCTCCGAAAGGGATGCCTTTGGTTGCGAGATTATTTCTCGGTGCCGGGGAAGCAGACGGCGATGACGCTGGGACCGGTGTGTGCGCCGATGACGGGGCCTACGTTGGTGATCAGCTGTACCTTTGCGCCGAAGCGGCTTTCCAGCATCTTCTTCATTTCCATGGTGTCGTCCAGACAATCGCCGTGAGAGATGAACACGACGCCCTTCTTGTTCAGAGCGACTTTCTCATACTTGTCAGCGATGTACTTCAGGGCTGCCTTGCGGCCGCGCACCTTGCCGACGCTCTCCAGACGGCCTTCGCCATCTACGCGGATGATGGGCTTGATGTTCAGCATACCGCCGACCAGTGCCGTTGCGGCGCTGATGCGGCCGCCGCGCTTCAGGTACACCAGATCGTCCACGGTGACCCAGTGGCACATATGCTTGCCCATATCCTCGATGTATGCGGCGGTTTCCTCGATGGTCGCGCCCTCATCGCGCTTGTCGCAGGCCATCTTCACCAGCAGACCCAGACCGGCAGAAGCAGACAGGGTATCTACGGCGATGACCTTGCGGTCGGGGTACTGCTCCATCAGCTCTTCGCCTGCCATGCGGCCGGAGTTGTAGGTGGTGCTCAGACCGGAGGTGAAGCCGACGTACAGCACGTCGTAACCTTCCTTCAGGGGGCCTTCGAATACTTCCTTGAATGCCTCGGAGTTGGCCGCGGAGGTCTTGGCGTTGTGGCCTTCGCGCAGTTTATCGTAAAACTCCTTGGAAGTCAGTTCGTAGTTGCTGTACACGGGTTCCTTATCGTCGAACATGAAGCTCAGCTCGCAGTAACGGACGTCCCATTTCTTCAGCAGATCAACGGACAGGTCGCAGGCGGAGTCGGTGGCGATTACGAATTTGTTCATGACAGATTCTCCTTCATTTGTGTATGTTATTATGCCCGGCGAAGACGAAACTTCCTCACGCCGTCTTCCCAAAACCGGGCAGACCGGATGGCCGATGAAATCATTATACACGAAGTTCGTTGAGAACTCAACCCACAGACGCAAATTTGTACTATACCGTTTGTTTTTAGCCGGTAGAATGCGAAAAAATTGACTCTCCCAACGGTAGAATAGGGGGTAGAACGGGGTTTTGACGGTAGAATTTATGCATTTTTCATTGATTTCCGGTAGAATTCATGTTATAATCGAAAAAACGAACGATGACATGAGTAATTTTTGATTTGTGGGGTATGGATGCCATGGATGACATCAAACGCATCGTAGCCGGAAACATTTCCCTGCTCCGGCAGGAGAAAAAAATGACCCAGAGCGACCTGGCGGCACAGCTGAATTATTCCGACAAGGCCGTGTCCAAATGGGAACGGGGCGAGTCTCTGCCGGACGTGGCGGTACTGAAGAAAATCGCGGACCTGTTCGGGGTCACGCTGGACTATCTGGTGGAGGAGGAGCATCCGGTCGCGGAGCCGGAACCGGAAGAACCGGAAGCCGCCGATCCGGCAGCTGCAGCGGACGAAAATCTGAAAAAGCGGTCCCATGCGGTGATCACCGCCATCAGCGTGCTGCTGGTGTGGCTGGTGGCGACGATGGTGTATTTTCTGATGGATATGCTGCTGGCGCACGCGGCGGTCTGTTCGATGATTTTCGTGTATGCGGTGCCGGTGTCGATGATCGTATGGCTGGTGTTCAACTCCATCTGGTTCAACCGCCGGCGGAATTATATGATCATTTCTCTGCTGATGTGGACGGTGCTGCTGTCGATTTTTTTGTCGCTGCTGCCGTTTTCGGTGAACATCTGGCGGGTATTTCTGCTGGGCATCCCTGGCCAGATCATCATCTGGCTGTGGTCGCGGATGCGGATCAAGCCGACGAAGTCCGGAATATAAAATAAAACACAGGGACCGGGAGACACTTCTTTACGAAGTATCTTCCGATCCCTGTGTTTTTATTTCAGTCTTTCCAGACGCTGCAGGATCAGACGCTCCATATCCTCTTTCAGGTTGTCCGGCATATACGAATCCCGGCACATGGTAATATATTTTTCCTGCAGATTTACAATTTTTCCGATCATTTTTTCGGTAGCTTTTTCTGCGATGCCCATTGCCTTTGCAAAAAGCATAAAATCCTTTCTGCGTATATTTTGCTTTTTTCCGTTTATAGTCAGAGCCATCTGTTCACGGTCGGCCGGAATGACTACATTGGTGGACAGCAGATCATATGCAGGCGAAAGAATATATTCTTTACTTGCTTCTGCCGTTTCGATCAATGAAAAGTTCTTCAAGTGCATATCGGAATTTCCAACAGCAAAGGAAAAAACGATGCGCAGAAACAATTCGGTCATATCCAATCCTTTTGCACTGGAGTACCTCAGAATGATCTTGCCACAGCGTTCGTACGAACCGCGGTATTTGTCCTCAGTCAGACGACCATCCAGCTGACAAAAGTCTTCCATGGCAAGTATTTGACCATCCGCACGGTCGATGCGCCGTGTAATATAGGCAAAACGGTCTTCCTGCGCAGGCAAGCGCAATAAAGCATACGGAACAGTGCGGATCCCGCTGACCTCTGCCATCTGCATCACCAGATATTCCATTTCCGGTAATGCGGGATACTCTTCCGTTTGTGGCTTGAGGATATATCCGGTCGGATAGTTTACCAGTGTCAGCCGTGGGTGCTCATCCTCTGACAGATGCAGAGACATTTTTTTCTGCACACCGGGAACCGTAAAGCCTTTGTTGACATTGTCCAATACGATCTGATTCAGAACATCCTGAGAAATATCCACATCGGGAAAGCTTGTGGTACCAAAAAACTTTTTTATGCACGATGTGTGCCATCCGTGCAGCGGGGTGGTACGGAGTACTTTATTGCAGCATAAACAACGATTCATTCGCGGATCTCCTTAATGCGGACATTACCGATGGGGTCCTTGCACGCAACAAGCAGCAGTCCGAAGCGGTCTTTCCGGCTGAGCTTCCAGTTGCGGGTCACAATATCCAGCAGCCATCCTTCCGGAATCAGACCATCAAAAAACGCAAACAATGTTTTTGAAGTATATACATCGGTGCGCAGCGGCAATGTCAGACTGACAGCGGTTGCGTGTTCATCTGCAAGATATTCGCTATCATAGGCGAACGAATATCCGGAATCGGTCTCGCTTAATATACCTGCAAAGGCGTTCCGTACATATACGTAAGCGGTACGATATGCTTCCATCAGTCATCCTTCCTTCCGGGAACGGCCTTCATGCCAAACATCGCGAGAGCCTGATTGACTTTGTCCATGCGTACGGTTTGTTTACCTTGTTCAAGTTCGCGCACAAAGCGAAGACCCAACCCGCTGCGAAGGGCAAATTCTTCCTGCGTCAGCCCAGCTTCTTTTCTTTTTTGTTTGATAAATTCACCAATCGTATTCATGACATCAATTATACACCCTATCGGGTATAATGTCAAGAGGACACGCACTCATTATACCCGATAGGGATGAAAAACACATCTAACGGAATTATTATACCCGATAGGGTACAGCAGAATGCGTTTTTCAACAGTAAATACCGCAGTTCCAAAGTGATAAAACCGTCACATCGGTGGATTTTTTGGTGTGGGAATGCTATAATGAAAAAAGAAATTGCGCAGCAGAGACACAGGAGGACAAGCGTATGACGAAAATTTTATTGGTGGAGGATGACCCTTCCATCGTAGCGGGATTGACGGAATTTCTGACACGGGAGGGGTTTGCGGTAGTCACCGCCGATGGTCAGACCAGTGCATTGGCACAGACGGCGGCGGAACACCCCGATCTGGTATTGCTGGATATTTCGCTGGCGGAGGGCAACGGTTTTGCGGCCTGTGCCGCCATCAAATCGGAATACCACCTGCCGGTGATCTTTCTGACGGCATCGGGGGACGAATACAGCACCGTTACCGGGTTCGGCGTGGGTGCGGACGATTACATCGCCAAGCCGTTCCGTCCGCGGGAACTCATCAGCCGCATCCGGAACGTCCTGCGGCTGACCGGCGGTGCCGGATCTGTCACCCGGCTGGGCAACGTGACGGTGGACACGGTCAAAGGCACTGCCGCCAAAAACGGGCGGGATGTATTTCTGTCGGCACTGGAATACCGGCTGCTGCTGATGTTCATCAACAACCGTGGTGCGGTGCTGACCCGGCGTCAGCTGCTGGAATCCATCTGGGACATCGGCGGCGACTTCATCAACGACAACACGCTCACGGTGTACATCAAGCGTTTGCGGAACAAAATTGAGGACGACCCGCAGAACCCCGTCATCATCAAAACGGTACGGGGCATCGGGTATAAGGTGGATGTGG
>JAFTRF010000248.1 GCA_017462405.1 Clostridia bacterium
AGGTGGAGATCGATCCGGAAGCCGGTACGGTCTATATCACCGACCCAGCCATGCGGCTGGATGTCGGTGCCATCGCCAAGGGCTGGGCGGCACAACGGGCCGCCGAAGCCGCTCCGGCCGGGCTGCTCATCAGCGTGGGCGGCAACGTCTGTGCCACCGGACCGAAAGAAGGCGGTGCGCCGTGGGTCATCGGCATCCAGAATCCCGCCGACCCGGAGCAGTACCTGCATACCATTTACCTGTCCTCCGGCAGCGTAGTGACCAGCGGTGATTATCAGCGCACCTACTGGGTCGACGGAAAATCCTATCACCACATCGTGGATCCGGATACGCTGTACCCGGCCACATATTGGCGATCCGTGACCATCGTCTGCCCCGATTCCGGACTGGCCGATGCGTTGTCCACCGCACTGTTCCTCCTGCCCCAGGATGCCGGACAGGCGCTGCTGGCGCAGTACGATGCCGAAGCCCTGTGGGCTGCCGCCGACGGTTCGCTGTACTACAGTCCCGGCTTTTACAAAATTATTCGAACGTAACATTGAGGTGAAAAGATGAAACACCTGTTTTTTGGAGGCATCCACCCCCAATACAGCAAGGAAATGTCCACCAAGACGGACGTTTTTCGCACCATCACCCCGAAGCAGGTGGTGATTCCCCTGCAGCAGCACATCGGTGCGCCTTGTTCTCCGCTGGTGAAAGTGGGCGACCGGGTACTGCGCGGGCAGAAAATCGGCGACGGTGAAGGTTTGTGCGTGCCGGTACACGCATCTGTGTCCGGTACCGTAACCGCCATTGAGCGCCGCCCGCACCCCTCCCTCGGCACATCCATGTCCATCGTGATCGACAACGATTTCAAGGACGAAACCGTCACGATGACGCCTGCCACATCGGACGATGAGATCCTCCATGCCATCCGCGAAGCCGGTATCGTGGGCATGGGCGGCGCCGCATTCCCCGGCAACGTCAAGGCGCTGACCTCGCTGGGCAAGATCGATACGCTGATCGCCAATGCCTGCGAATGTGAGCCGTATATCACCGCCGTCGACTCTCTGCTCCGTACGGATGCCGCCCACGTGCTGGAAGGCATGATAATCCTGCGCGGACTGCTGAAGCCGCAGCGCGTGGTGCTTGCCGTAGAAGACAACAAAGCCGCCGCCATTGCCAAGGTACGCACAATGCAGAACGACTTCCCCGATGTGGAGGTCGTTGTACTGCCCACCCGCTATCCGCAAGGTGCGGAAAAGCAGCTGGTGCAGGCCGTCACCGGACGCGAGATTGCGCCCGGCAACCTGCCCGTCAGCGTAGGCTGTGCCGTGTTCAATGTATCGACCTTTGCCGCGATCTATCGTGCAGTACGTCTGGGTGAACCGCTGACCCAGCGTATCGTTACCATTTCCGGCGAAGCCATTGCCGAGCCGCAGAACTTTATCGTGCGGATCGGTACGACCTTCCACGACCTGATCGAAGCCGCCGGTGGGCTGAACGACCGCACCGAGCGGGTCATCAGCGGCGGTCCGATGATGGGTATGGCGCAGAGTGATCTGAGCGTCCCGGTCATCAAGGCCACCAACTCCATTTTGTGTCTGCTGAAAGACAAAAACGGCGCGGCCGACAATCCGGTCTGCCTGCGGTGCGGCAAATGCGTCGCGGTATGCCCCATGCGTCTGCAGCCGCTGTACCTGTACCGCTTTGTGAATGCCGGTCGGCTGGACGAGCTGAACCGCCTGCACCTGATGGATTGCATGGAGTGCGGCAGCTGCGCCTTCACCTGCCCCGGCAAGCTGCCGTTGGTGGAACGGTTCC
>JAFTRF010000249.1 GCA_017462405.1 Clostridia bacterium
GCTTGATATTGGGCTTCCAAGTCCGGTTGGTACGTCTGTGAGAGTGAGAAACACGAATGCCGAAAGCGACGTCCTTACCGCAGAAATCACACTTTGCCATTTGACTGCACCTCCTTTATCAGCTGCAAATGGATTAACAGTGATATTTTAGCAGATACTTCGCATAAAAGCAAGTGTTTTTTGCATTTTCCCAAAAAATATTTTTCACGAGGAAAAGTGCGCATGGGGGAAATTTTTTGCGAAATCCGACGGGGAAGTGCATTCTTTCTCTTGTATTTTTTGAAAAAATAGGCTATAATAACCCTGTGTATTTCCAATTTACCGTGAAATGAGGGAAAATGTCGTGTGGATTCTGCAAGCGCTCCGGGACGGAGACTTTCTCAGCCTGCTGATGGGGCTGCTGGTATATGCACTGGTGATTTTTGTGCTCCTGCCGGTACACGAGTATGCTCATGCATGGGCGGCATCGAGGCTGGGTGACCGGACGGCATTTCAGCGGGGACGGCTCAGTTTTGATCCCATGCGCCATGTAGACCCCATGGGGGCGCTGTGTCTGGTACTGTTTGGCTTCGGTTGGGCCAAGCCGGTGCCGGTAAACCCGTTCTATTTCAAAAACCGCAAAACCGGCATGGCGCTGACGGCACTTGCCGGACCGGTGTCCAACCTGCTGATGGCATTGCTGGGCGCATTTCTGTATAATGTGCTGGCACTGGTGCTGCCTTACGGGGATTACTGGCTGGCGGTATATTATTTCTTCTGGTACTTCATTACCATCAACATTTCGCTGGCGGTATTCAATCTGCTGCCGGTGCCGCCGCTAGATGGTTCCCGTATTTTTGCGGCGGTGCTACCGGATCGCTGGAACGATTTTCTGAACCGTTATGAACGGTATATTTTCCCGATCATGGCCGTCCTGCTGTTCTCCGGCATTCTGGACGGGGTGCTGTCGGTGATGAATGATTGGGCCTTTGCACTTGTGACCGGGGTGGCGTCGCTGCCGTTCCGCTTGTTCGGGCTGTAACGGGAGGAAGATTCCGTGAGAGAACCCCTGACCTATAAGCTGGAGGCATTTGAAGGTCCGCTGGACCTGTTGCTGCACCTCATTGCGCAAAGTAAGATCCGGATTTGCGACATCGTGATTTCGGATTTGCTGCCACAGTATCTGGCACAGATCGAGGCCATGCAGGAACAGCAGATGGAGGTCGCCAGCGAGTTTCTGGAAATGGCGGCGCGGCTGGTACATATCAAAACCGTATCACTGCTGCCGAAAAGTGAAGAAGCCGAAAAAATGAAGCAGGAGCTGACCGGACAGCTGTTGGAATATCAGGAATGTAAACGTATGGCGGCATTGCTGGCGGAACAGCTGGCTTTTGACCGCTTCGTGCGGGCACCGATGCAGCTGGATGTCGATCCGATCTATGACCGCACCCACACACCGGAACAGCTGATGCGGGCATATCTGATTGCGGCCGGACGGGCCGGACGCAGATTGCCGCCGCCGGCCGAGCAGTTTCATGAAATCGTGGCACAGCCGGTGGTGTCGGTTTCGTCAGGCATATATCATGTGCTGCGGGCATTGCGCCGGCAGTACCGGACCGTGGATGCCGTATTTGCGACGGTGCAGAGCCGTTCCCAGCTGGTGGCGGTGTTTCTGGCATTGCTGGAACTGATCCGCGGGGAACGCATTACCGTCAGCGATACCGGTGAGCTGCAGCTCCGGGAAGGGCACATTGCGGTGTCGGAGGAGGAAAACCATGCAGATTCATGACATTCAGGCCGCAATGGAAGCGGTGCTGTTTGCGGCGGGGGAGCCGCTGACCCCGGATAAAATCGCCGAAGCCGTCGGACTGGACATTGCAACGGCGAAAAAGCTGCTGGACGATTTTGCACAGCAGCTGAACAACGACCGGCGTGGTGTGGAGTTGCTTGTGCTGGACGGAAAATACCAGCTTTGTACCAAGGCGAAGTTTGCACCGCAGGTGCGCAAGGCGCTGGAGATCCGGCGCAATACCCCTTTGTCACAGGCAGCGATGGAGGTGCTGGCCATCATTGCTTACAATCAGCCGGTGACCCGTGCTTTCGTCGATCAGATCCGCGGCGTGGATTCTGCGGCGGTGATTGCCGGTCTGAGCAACAAGGGATTGATTGAGGAAAAGGGGCGGCTGGAATTGCCGGGGCGACCGTTGACCTACGGTACGACCGATAATTTTCTCCGCTGCTTTCATATCTCCAGTGCATCCGAGCTGCCGCAGGTGAATCGGGTGCAGGAGCGTACCGGTGCGGTCACATGGACGGAGGCTTCCCGCAAGGAAGCTGGTCCGGGAGCGTCCGGATCAAAAACGTAAAGGAGGGATTCCCGCTTGACAGGATGGATCATACTGGCGGTCATCGTGGCGCTGATTGCGCTGCTGATGTGGCTGCCGGTCCGGGTTTGCGTCACATACCGGGATCAACCGGATGTGGTACTGCGTATTGGGTTTATCCCGATCCGCATCCTGCCTGCAAAGGAGAAAACACCGGAACAGATTGAACAGGAAAACCGGGCCAAGTTGCGTAAGGACGCAGAAAAAGCCTTGGCTCAAAAGAAAGCCAAGGAAGAAAAGAAAAAGGCCAAGGAGGCCGCCAAGCAAGCGAAAAAAGAAGCCAGAAAGAAAGCCAGACAGGACAAAAAGGAAGGCAAGCCGGCACCACCGGCAGAGCCGAAAAAGCCCAGCCTGTTTGCAAAGCTGAAGAATATGTATGGTCTGAGCGGTCTGATCCAGCTGTTCAAGGAACTGGTGAAGATCGTGATGGGCATGGTTGGCGGTGTGGTTTTTGGCATCCGGATCGAGAAGCTGCATCTGAATGCCTGTGTGGCCTGCGACGATGCCGCACAGACGGCACAGCAGTATGGCCAGTTCTGTGCGGCCATTTATCCTTCGGTAGAGACGCTCGGCCGGATGATGCGCATCAAAGACCGGGAAGTCCACATCACGTACGACTTTCTGGGGCAAAAAAGTGTGATCGACTGCAGCATCATCGTTTGCCTGCGGGTCGGCACCGTGTTCCACCAGCTGTTCCGCATGATCGGACGGCTCATCAAATTGTTGCTTACACAGGGCAAATACAGAAAACAAACTCCTGCTGCGGCCAAAACCGCCGGGGGTAATACGGAAAGGAAGAATCAGAAATGTCTGAACACCACACCGAAAGCATGATGGAGAAAACCATCGAAAAAATCAAGTCCATGGTGACGTCCGATACCATCATCGGCGCACCGATTGTCGTCGGTCAGGTAACCCTGATCCCGGTGTCTAAGGTGACCTACGGCTTTGCAGCCGGCGGTACCGACCATGCCAGCAAGCACAACACCACGAAGGACCTCTACGGCGGCGGTGCAGGTGCAGGCATCACCATCGCTCCGGTGGGCTTTGTGTCCGTGTGCGGCACTTCGGTAAAGATGCTGCCCGTGAATCCGGCTGTTTCGACCGCAGACCGCATCGTGGAAATGGTGCCCGATACCGTGGACAAGATTACCGGCTTCGTGCAGGATCTGCGTCAGAAGAAGGTCGCCAAGGAAGCCATGATGGATGAAATTGCGCAGGAAGTCGCAGAAGCTGCAGTCAGCGAAATCGACAAGGCCGATAACGCGGAGAAAACCAACTGATTCCTGCATCTTTTGCAGGCATTCCCCATATGAATAAAACGGACCGATGGTCCGGGAAGGATGGGGAAGTGCATGACGATCAAAATCATAGCTGCAATTATGACGGCGCTGCTGCTGAGCGCGCACATCCGTCCGGTCTGCGAAGTCCGGGGACAGGACGTATCGGCGGCCAGCGCCATTGTTATGGAAACGACTGCCCGCCGGGTGCTGTATGCCAAAAATGCCGATGCCCGGCTGCCGATGGCCAGCACGACCAAGATCATGACGGCTTTGCTGGCGGTGGAGTCCGGTCAATGGGACCGGGAAATCACCGTGACGGCGGAAATGCTGAAGACCGAGGGTTCCTCCATTTATTTGCAGGAGGGCGATGTGCTGACGCTGGAAAGTCTGGTGCTGGGGCTGATGCTGGAATCGGGCAACGATGCAGCATTGACCATTGCCATTGCGCTGGCAGGTTCCGAAGCGGAGTTTGCGGCGCAGATGAACCGCCGGGCGGCAGAACTGGGCATGACCGGTACACATTTCGTCACGGCCTCCGGGCTGGATGATGACGAGCATTACACGACCGCGCGGGACATGGCGCTGCTGGCTTGTGCGGCCATGGACAATCCGGTGCTGGAAGGTGTTGCGGCACGTACACAGGCGACCGTGGACATCGGCGGTAAACAGCCCCGGAAGCGGACCTTCACCAACCACAACCGGCTGCTGAAGGAAATGGATGGCTGCATCGGTGTCAAAACCGGTTTCACAAAAAAATCCGGCCGGTGTCTGGTATCCTGCTGTCAACGGGACGGCATCCGGGTCGTCACCGTGACGCTGAAAGCACCGGATGATTGGCGGGATCATGTATATCTGACGGATTTCGCATTCACACAGGTGGAGCAGACGGTGCTGGGCGGCGGAGCGATGCAGATTACGGTGCCGGTGGTCGGCGGTGCGGCGGAAGTGACCCGCCTGCAGGACCCGCTGCCGCAGCTTGCGGTCATACC
>JAFTRF010000022.1 GCA_017462405.1 Clostridia bacterium
GGTCTGATCAAAGCGGTGGACAATTTCAATTTGGATCTGGACGTCAAATTCTCCACCTATGCCGTTCCGATGATCATCGGAGAGGTGCGGCGGTATCTGCGGGACAATAACACGATCCGCGTCAGCCGATCCGTGCGGGATCTGGCATACCGCGCATTACAAACGCGGGAGAAACTGGCCAAAAGTATGGCTGCCGAGCCAACAATGGCCCAAATAGCCGCAGAACGGGGAGAAAAAGAAGAAAACATCACCCGCGCCATTGAAGCAATCGTCGAGCCTGTATCACTTTACGAACCGGTATACAACGATGGGGGTGACTCCATTTATATAATGGATCAGATCAGCGACTCAGGTGCATCAGATGAGGCTTGGCTGGAAAATATTGCGCTGAAAGAGGCAATGAAACGCCTGAATGAACGGGAGAAAAAAATAATCCACCTTCGTTTTTTTAACGGAAAAACGCAGATGGAGATTGCGGACGAAATCGGGATTTCCCAAGCGCAAGTATCGCGACTTGAAAAAGGCGCTCTGGAAAGAATGCGCAAACAAATGTAGATAAAAAAGGCTGTTGCCATCTGCAACAGCCTTTTTATCAGCCTTTTTTCTCGATTTCAGCCAGCATTTCCACGCGGCGGGTATGGTAGCTGCCTACAAAGGAATTGGCAAGGAACGCATCCACGATCTCCAACGCCACCCCTTCACCCACAGTGCGGGCACCCATACAAAGCACATTTGCATTATTATGACAGCGGGTCATAGCGGCAGAATAGGTATCGCCACAGCAAGCTGCACGGATTCCGTGAATCTTATTGGCGGCAATGCTCATACCGATTCCTGTACCGCAAATCAAAATACCCAAATCGGCCTTACCGGCAACAACAGCACGGCAGCAGGGTTCCGCATACACGGGATAATCAACGCTGACGCTGCTGTCGGTACCGAAGTCAATGACTTCGTAGCCCTTTTTCTTCAGGTGATTGATCACAGCATCCTTAATCAAAAAACCGCCGTGATCGCATGCAAAGGCAATAGTTTTAACATTCTGATCCATAGTTATTCTCCATTCTGTGCTAAGGCAAGACGTTCTTCCCGTTCACGTTCTGCCTGTGTTTTTCTTAAATATACCGGCACCAGATCATCCGGGGTGAAAACGGTCTCCGGTGACGCGTGTATTAACCTATATGCCGCGGCTTCTGCCACAGCGAAAGCTGTGGGCCATCTGCACGATTCCGGCGTATACATAAGACCGGGATACGTGATGAACCCGCGGGCACTTTCGTACCCGTCGCCCGTCAGATAAATGGGCTCGTCATACTCTGCCAGTATTCCGTCCAGGTCTGCACCGAGGATAACCTCATCCTCCGTCAGTCGGGTAACCGCACCGTCTTGTATGCGGAACAATGCGGAATAATACTGAGTGCGGCGTGCGTTAATTACTGGACAAACGATGCCGTTGACGGACTTCATTCCATAAGCCATTGCCTCCAGAGAAGACACACCGATACAGGGCTTGTCTGTACCGAATGCCAGTCCTTTTACAGTAGCAATGCCAATGCGAATTCCCGTAAAAGAACCGGGGCCAACGGAACAGGCCATGCAATCGATCTTATCGACAGACACGCCGGACGTTTCTAGCATATGCCGGATCATCGGCAGAAGCGTAGTACTATGTGTATTGCCGGAATTGAGTATGTACTGTGCTACCAAAGCGCCGTCACACCACAGAGCAGCGGAAGCAGTGACCGCCGTGCTGTCCAA
>JAFTRF010000250.1 GCA_017462405.1 Clostridia bacterium
AAGGGACACGCGATTGCGGGTTGGACGACGGTGGCAGAGCCAACCTGCACGGAACCCGGCAGCAAGACCGTTACTTGCAGCCGCTGTGACTACTCTGAAACGAGAGAGATCCCTGCCAACGGACACAGCTATAAGGCCAAAGTGTCGGCAGCGACCTGCACAGAGGGGGGCTATACGAGTCATACCTGCTCGGTATGCAATCATAATTATGCGGACAACAAAACCGAGGCGCTGGGACACGATATCACAAGCTGGACGACGGTGACGCCGCCGACCTGTACGGAACCCGGCAGCCAGACCGGTACCTGCAGCCGATGCGACCACAGTGAAACGAAGGAGATTCCGGCCAAAGGGCACAGCGAGACTTCTGTGGTAACGCCGCCGACCTGTACGGCAGAGGGCTATACGACCTATACCTGTACGGTGTGCGGTGCTGTCCGGACGGACAACAAAACTGCAGCGCTGGGACACAAGATTGACAGCTGGACCACGACCAAGGAGCCCGGCTGTGCGACCGAAGGTAGCCAGACCGGTACCTGTATCCGCTGTGATTACAGCGAAACGAAGCCCATCCCGGCCAAGGGACACAGCGAGACCTCCGTGGTGACACCGCCGACCTGTACGACAGAGGGCTATACGACCTATACCTGTACGGTGTGCGGTGCTGTCCGGACGGACAACAAAACCGCGGCGCTGGGACACAAGATTGACAGCTGGACCACGACCAAGGAGCCCGGCTGTGCGACCGAAGGCAGCCAGACCGGTACCTGTACCCGCTGTGATTACAGCGAGACGAAGCCCATCCCGGCCAAGGGACACAGCTACACGTCGGTAGTGACGAAGCCGACCTGCACGGAGGAGGGTTACACGACCCATACCTGCGCTTGCGGCGACAGCTATACGGATGGTGAGACTCCGGCACTGGGCCATGATTTCGGTGAGTGGAAAGTGACCCAAAAGCCGACATACACGGCTACCGGCACTGAACGGCGCACCTGTACGCGCTGCAGCCATTACGAAGAGCGTTCCATCCCGAAAAAACCGCTGCCGGATGCATTTTCCGTCAAAGCGGACAATAAGGATGTGACTTCCTCTTTCAAGAAAAACGAACACATCGTGACCGGTACGGTGGTATACACCGTCACCAAGCTGACGGTGTCCATCACGGAATACGGTGTCAATAATACCATTACGTTCAATTTCAACGATGCCGACGGCGTCAAGGTCAGCAACGGCATCCGCTATACCTTTACGCTGCCGCTGGTACATGACGTAGACGGCCGCCCCATCACGGATTATTATACCATCCGTGTGGTACAGGTACCGGCACCGGTATCCTCCCGGCCGGCCTCCTCTTCCAAGCCGTCTTCGGCACCGGAATCGGAAATGCCGCCCTCGTCGGAAAGCCCGTCTTCGTCGGTGATGCCTTCCGAACCGGAAGAACCCTCTTCTTCGGAAGTTCCTTCCGTACCCGAAAAACCGTCTTCGTCGAAGGCACCGGTGACCTCGCAGGACAACACCGCCGGTCGGATGGACTGGATGCTGCCGGCTGCCATCCTTATGGGTGTGCTGTGTGCAGCGGGCATTCTGTACGTCATCGGACAGCTGCTGGTGTCGTACGGTCTGCTGGGCAAAAAACAGCCGGATGATACCGACGATGCAGACAATATGATCGACCTGTTCAAACAGGATCCGGTCGATACGGACAGTGAGCTGGACGAAATTTTCCATAACAAAAAATAACGGCCCAAGGGCAGAAAGCGGGACATTATGAAACGAAAGGGAACGGTATTGCTGATTGCGTTGCTGTGCATCCTGATGTTCAGCAGCTGCAGTCATATCGGTGCTTCCGATGGGTCGTGGCGGAAAGTATCCGATGCCGGAGTGCTGAAAGTGGGGGTTTACAGCAATATTTTCCCCATGTGTATGCTGACCGGCAGTCGGTGCGAAGGCTACGATGCCGACCTGATGAGCGAACTGGCCTCCCGGATGGGCGTGTCGGTAACCTATGTGGATATTGCCCGCTCCGGGAAAACGGCAGAACAGCTGATGGCCGCAGGCACCATTGATTGTGCCATTGGTGGTGTTGAATACAGTACGGAACTGGAACGGAGTTTTCTGCTGTCGGAGCCGTACCTGTCGGATGAGCACATCATCGCACTGCCGGCCCAATCCGGCATCGGGGATCTGGCAGATATGGCAGGCAAGGTGGTCAGCGTAGCAGTACCGTCCTCGTCAATGGATGCGCTGCGGAAAGCGTCTCTGCTGAAAGACTCTTTTGCGGAATTGCATGAATGCGGCAATGATGTGGATGCGCTGATGCGGTTTACCGAACACGCAACGGACGCCGTGATCGTCCGACGGACGGTAGCAGAGTATTTTTCAGCCAATATCCAGCCGGTGTATTTTCTGAAAACGGAAACCGGCACCAATGAAACGCTGGGTACCATGAATTATGTGATCCTGCTGCCACGTGACAGCCAGTCGCTGCTGGACAAAATCAACGAAACCTACGAAACCATGAAGCGGGACAATGTGCCGCAGCAGCTGTACAACCGTTGGTTCGTGGAAAAACAGCAGAAGACCGCGGAAACAGAGGAACAGGCCATCTCCGATGATGTTGGATGAAAGATCGTTTCTGAAAAAAGCTCCCTCAAAAGGGGAGCTTTTTTGCTGCAGGTTCATGTGCAGGATGCTGTTCCTGGACGATACCGGCGTGTTCTTTGTGGGTGTCTTTCGTATCCGCTTTAATTCACAGACAATGCTTGACAAATAAAAATCATCTGCTTATAATAAAAAGCGAAGTTAAACTGCGGAAAACGCAATAATCTCATAAACAAGATTGATTACGACGATGCATCGCAAAGGAGAACGTATGGATCGATTTATACTTCATGCACCGTATGCCCCGACCGGAGATCAGCCGCAGGCTATCCGCGAGCTGACCGAGGGCGTCCTGCAGGGATGCCGGGAGCAGGCTCTGATGGGCGTGACCGGTTCGGGCAAAACCTTTACTATGGCCAATATCATTGCCAATCTGAACCGCCCTACATTGGTGTTGGCGCACAACAAAACATTGGCGGCCCAGCTGTGCAGTGAATTCCGGACATTTTTCCCGGAAAATGCGGTAGAATATTTTGTGTCGTATTACGATTATTATCAGCCAGAAGCCTATATCCCCACGACGGATACCTATATCGAAAAGGATTCTGCCATCAACGACGAAATCGACAAGCTGCGCCATTCCGCAACGCTGGCACTGTCGGAACGGCGGGATGTTATCATCGTGGCCAGCGTATCCTGCATTTACAGCCTCGGCAATCCCATCGACTACCGCAGTATGGTCATTTCGCTGCGGCCAGGCATGGAGAAAAGCCGGGAAGAACTGCTGAAAAAGCTGGTGGAATTGCAGTACACCCGCAACGACATCAGTCTTACCCGCAACAACTTCCGTGTGAGAGGCGATGTGGTCGAGATTTTTCCGGCGGCTTCCGGCGAATACGTCATCCGCGTGGAATTTTTCGGTGATGAGATCGACCGCATCAGCGAGGTCAATCCCTTGACCGGCGAATGCATGTCCCAGCTGCGCCATGCGGCCATTTACCCGGCATCGCACTACATCGTGCCGCCGGAGAAGATGAATGAAGCGGTGCAGAAACTGGAGCATGAACTGACGGAACGGGTA
>JAFTRF010000251.1 GCA_017462405.1 Clostridia bacterium
AATTCCTTACCCACGCGCGAAAAGATTCTTTATATATGCCATAACGCTCGACTATCGACCGCACGCTCTCTTTTCCGTTCAAATAGGATTCTACTGCTGCAATCTTTTCCTCTGGCTTGATTTTCCTTTTGTACATAAAAATGCCCCCTATAGTGTAGTCTCGAAATTTTGTTATTTCGAGTGTCTACTCTATAGGGAGCATATCATCAGCGAAACGGTTTTCTTTCGTATCGGAATACGGATTATTCTGCGTCGGAAATGTCCTTCAGTGCGTTCTGGTTGGCCGCCTTCAGGTAGGCATTGATGAAGCCGTCCAGTTCACCGTCCATCACGGCATCAATGTTGCCGGACTCGAAACCGGTGCGATGGTCCTTGGCCAGCGTGTAGGGCATGAACACATAGGAACGGATCTGAGAACCCCATGCGATGGCCTTCTGCACACCCTTGATGTCCTCGATCTTTTCCAGATGCTCGCGCTCCTTGATTTCCATCAGCTTGGCAACCAGCATACGCATACACATATCCTTGTTCTGGAACTGGCTGCGCTCGTTCTGGCAAGCCACCACGATACCGGTGGGAATATGAGTCAGACGCACGGCAGAGGAGGTCTTGTTGACGTGCTGACCGCCGGCGCCGCTGGAACGGAACACATCCATCTTGATGTCTTCGGGCGGAATGACGACCTGCTTGTCCAGCGCGATTTCCGGCAGCACTTCCACGGAAGCAAAAGAGGTCTGACGACGACCGGATGCGTCAAAGGGCGACACGCGCACCAGACGATGCACACCGGCCTCGGACTTGGTGTAGCCGTACGCATTTTCACCCTCGATGAGAATGGTTGCGCTCTTGATGCCAGCTTCGTCACCATCCAGCATATCGGTGGTCGTTACCTTGAAGTTGTGGCTTTCTGCCCAACGGTTGTACATACGGTACAGCATCAAAGCCCAGTCCTGCGCCTCGGTACCGCCTGCACCAGCATGCAGGGTGATGATGGCATTGTTGCCGTCGTATTCGCCGGTCAACAGGGTGGACAGGCGCTGTGCCTCCATGTCGCTCTTGACGGAAGCGACACTTTCCTCCACTTCCTCCAGAAACGACAGGTCTTCTTCTTCGTTGGCCAGTTCGATCAGGGCCAACGTATCTTCATATTTAGCCATCAGATCCTCGTAGCCGGTGATCTTGCCCTTCAGGGCACCGGTACGCTGCAGGACCTTCTGGGATTCCTCCGGATTGTCCCAGAAGCCCGGTTCGGTGGACTTCATTTCCAGTTCTTCCACTTCCAGAGCCAGCCGCTTCAGACCAAGTGCATCGGCCAGATCGTCCAGTTCGGGTTTCAGGTTTTCCAGCTCCAGGCGAAGTTCTTCGTACTGTAACATCGTATCATCCTTTATCTCAAAATCATTTCACAATGGTTTTATGTGCATTCTCCATTTATTATAGCCCATCCCAATGCATTTGTAAAGCAAAAATTTGCAGAGAAACAAAAAAACCGGGAAAGCAGCTTCTTCCCCGGTCTGAATCCGTTTATTTTGCGGCGCAGATCACGTCCACCTGTGCCATCTGTACCCAGCGTTTGGTGCCATCCGGCCACGCCTTGAAGTGCGTCTCCATCAGCGCGTCCCATTCGCGGCTGTCGACGGGGTTGTAGGGCATTCCTTCCCGCTCCGCCCACGTAATGCGCTCCTCTGGCTCTTCCCGATAGCTGATGATCTTGTCGCCATGCTGGAAAATGCAGTAGAAGCGATCCGCGTTGTACTGGTTGCCCTCCTGATGGATGTAATGCCAGTACACATAGCTGCCGATCCGGTCAAATTCCAGCCGGTTCAGTGCAAAAATGGGCTGTTTCCCGGAAATTTCGCGGCGGAATTTTCCACCATTCACGGGGTAATAGTGGAAAATCTCCGGCAGATGCATCCATTTGCTGCCGTCGGGCAGTACCGCCGCACCGCCCTGCACAATGTCCTCCGGTCCGACGGACGGGTCGGTGGTTTCCATATACAGGTACGTGATACCGTCAGCATAACCGGCGGATGCGGTCACCACCGCCTCATTTTCCACATACTGCGGTGCGCCATCGGTATAGGCGGCATACATATTACGATAGATCATGCTCATTGCTCCTTTCACTGTTTACCGTGTAATGGGATGGAAGTCGTTTTCCGTCAACCCCAGCAACTTCGATACTACGTCGGTGTCGTGCGCCCATGTGTCATGTGCCCATGCACTGTGGGAGTCACTGCCGAAGATAAATTTGCATCCGGCCTCTTTCGCAATGCGGAACAGCCGCATCTGTGCCCAATCCGCGATCTGTGCTTCCGTTTTGCCGCGGATGGCAGAGACATTGATTTCGTACGCAACGCCCTTCTCCGCCGCCTTTGCGCACAGGCGCTTCAGCGTATCCTCCGGAAGCATATGCATCAATATATTATTGTCGTACGGGCAGCACACCGCTTCAAAAGGATGTGCCATCGCCGTGACATATTTGCTGACGGGGCTGTTCAGTGTATCTTCAAAAATCTGCACCATAAAGTCTAGATGCTTCTGATACGGCTGGTAGCAATCACGGGGCATGATCAGATGGGTGTGCGAATTCGGCACAAGGAGGAAATCCAGCTGTTCTGCGGTTTCTTCCGTAATGCAGAGGTCGCGGCGGCGCAAGTCGTAGTCGACCTCCGCACCAAAATACACCTTCGTGTTGCCCCAATTCTGTGCCGCAAGCTGTGGTCTGAGCTGGCATATGTACGGATAATTCTGCGGCACATAAAAATCCTTGCCCATCTGCGACAAATGTGCCGTTGAAATGCGTTCGTCCCAGAAATGGTCGGAGAAGCCGATTTTTTTCAAGCCCAGCTTTTGCGCGGTAGCCCGGTAGTTTTCCACCGTAGCCGACGGATCACCGCACAGCGACAGGCTGGTATGAATGTGAAAATCATGGGTGATTTGCATGAGCGTCCGCTCCTTTCCCTATGAATATAGCACATTTTGTCCCTGCGGTCAAGAAATCTGTCGGAAATGGCAATGATTTCAGTGATACAGTTCTGTTGAATGATTTATACCGTCCTGTCCGGAAATGAAAAAACTCACTCCGCACACAACCCCTTTTGCAGAGCACCGCGCCGTTTCGGCAAAAAAATAAACCACACTCTGTGGGTACAAACATACCTTTCCGGCAGGCATCGTCCTGCCCGGAAATGAAAAAACTCACTCCGCACACAACCCCTTTTGCAGAACGCTGCGCCGTTTCGACAAAAAAATAAACCACACTCTGTGGGTACAGAGTGTGGTAAGTTGGAGCGGCTTACGAGGGTCGAACTCGCTACCTCCACCTTGGCAAGGTGGCGCTCTACCAAATGAGCTAAAGCCGCATACATGGTGCCTCCGATCGGAATCGAACCAATGACACGGGGATTTTCAGTCCCCTGCTCTACCGACTGAGCTACAGAGGCAAATGGCGACCCGGAACGGGCTCGAACCGTCGACCTCTAGCGTGACAGGCTAGCGTTCTAACCAGCTGAACTACCGGGCCGTAGATGGTGGGGACAACAGGGCTCGAACCTGTGACCCTCTGCTTGTAAGGCAGATGCTCTCCCAGCTGAGCTATACCCCCGATTCATCAAAACCACTCAACGGTCGCCTCGCTGAGTGCCTGTATATAATAGCACACCCATTTTGATTTGTCAAGCACTTTTTTCAGAAAAATCCGATATTTTTTTCGTTTTTTTGCGGCTATTTTGATCCAGATCGCGGTCATCGCGCAAAAAAAATCCCCGTTTTGTGATTTTATCACGGTAATCTCCTCGCATCCGTGTTATAATACAACCATCAAAGGAATAAAAGAAACAAAGGAGGCAGCAAAAATGTCTGTACTGCATATCGATAAAAACAACTTCGAAGCCGAGATCCTCCAGAGCGATAAGCCCGTTCTGCTGGATTTCTACGCTGACTGGTGCGGTCCCTGCCGGATGATCGCCACCATTCTGGAGCAGATCGCCGCTGAACACCCCGAATACAAAATAGCCAAGGTCAATGTAGACCATCAGCCCGAACTGGCCGAGGCTTTCGAGGTCATGAGCATCCCCTCGCTGTTCGTCATCAAGGATGGCCAGATCGTCAATCAGGCCACCGGCGCCCGTCCCAAGGCACAGCTGCTGGCCATGCTGAAGTAAATTACGACGCACCTTCCCAAAGTTGCAGACCATAAGAAGAATCCGCACCGACAGCAATGCCGATGCGGATTCTCTTTGCTTTTTATGTATCCATTTGCCGCAGGCGGGCTTCATTCAGCACTTCAATGTTGCCCCGCGTCAGCCGGACCAGTCCCTCCGTCTGGAAATATTTCAGCATCCGGGTGACAACTTCGCGGGCGGTACCCAGATGATCCGCAATCTGCTCATGGGTGATTTTCAGCAGTTTCGTTCCCTCGATGCTGCACTCCTCGCACAAAAACGCCGCCAGACGGCGATCCACGCTTTTCCACATGATCTGCTCGATGAGCCACATGACCTCTGTAAAACGGGTGCCCATGATTTCCGCCGTGTAATTGGCCAGTGCCGCAGACTGATCCATCAGCGACTTGTATAGCTTCGGCGGAATGATCCATGCTTCGCTGTCTTTTTCGGCGGTGATGATGATGTCGAACTGGATGCTCCGCATGATGCACGATGCCGTAAACAGACACACGTCACGTTCAAACAGCCGGTACAGCGTGATTTCGCGTCCCTCGCTGCTGGCAATGTGTGCCCGGAACTGTCCGGAACGCACGACCAGCAAACCCAGACAATCCATACTGCCCCGGTGGATGACCGTGCCTTTGGCGATGTGCCGCAGCACCACGCCTTTCCGCAGGGTTTCCTGCTGTGTTTCCGTCAGCTGTGCCATGACCGGAAAATACGATTCAAAACTCATACATGTCCCCCCTGTCCGGATGCGGTCAACTTTAGCCAGCCCTCTCCGCCAATCCTGCGGCCACACTCTCCCTTTGGGAGAGCTGTTGAGCGAAGTGAGACTGAGCGGGCTTTTCAATCATCGCAAAATTCTTAAGCTGACAGCATTTTCTTCCTGTCCTGCTTGCATTGTAGCATTTTTTTATTTTTTCGTCAATATGTCCGTTTGGTGAGTTTATCACAGAAATTTCAATCCCTACGGGATACAATAAAAGCAACACAGAGAGGAGCGTTGTGATGATGAATACCAAAATTTACGATACTGTAGTCATTGGCGGTGGCCCCGCCGGATACACGGCCGCGCTGTATGCTGTGCGGGCCGGGCTGGAGACGGTCGTGCTGGAGAAATTCTCCGCCGGCGGTCAGATGACCCAGACGATGCACATCGACAATTACCCCGGCTTTGAGGAAGGCATCGACGGCTTCACGCTGGGCTATAAAATGCAGCAGGGTGCCGAGCGTTTCGGTGCTGAAACCGTCAACACGGAGGTGCTGTCGGTAGATCTGACGGCAGACCCCAAGCGTATCACCACCGACAGCGGCGAATACCTCGCCCGCACCGTCATCATTGCGACCGGTGCCGATCACAAACACCTTGGACTGGCGCAAGAAGAAGCGCTCATCGGACGTGGTGTCGGCTACTGCGCCGCCTGCGATGGCATGATGTACCGAGGCAAGACCGTTGCCGTAGTGGGCGGCGGTAATTCCGCCACGGCAGACGCACTGCTGCTGTCCAAGCTGGCGAAAAAGGTCGTGCTGATCCACCGACGGGATACCCTTCGGGCGACGAAGATTTATCATGAGCCGCTGATGCAGGCGGAAAATGTAGAATTTCGCTGGAACAGCGAAGTCTGCGACCTGCTGGCAGACCGCAAGCTGCACACGGTGGTCATCCGCAACCGGAACACCGGTGCCACGGAAAATATTCCGGTGGATGGGCTGTTCATCAGCATCGGTCGTTCTCCGGTGACGGAGCTGTTCCGTGGTCAGGTGGAGCTGGATGCATCCGGGTATATTCTCGCGGATGAAACGACCTGTACCAATCTTCCCGGCGTATTCGCCGCCGGAGATGTGCGCACCAAAACAGTGCGGCAGGTGGTGACGGCGGCAGCAGATGGTGCTGTGGCGGTACACTTTGCAGAAGCCTATCTGGCGGAACATCACTGATTTTCGCATAAAATAATCCCCGGCCACACTGCAGGAGTCTGAGACTCTGCGGCGGTGGCCGGGGTTGTTTTACACATTTTTATGATGATGCCCACGCATCATTTTTTCACCGGCAACCCGGAATCCATCAGATTCCACGCTTCCGTATAATCTTTGAAAAATTGCTTTTTCCCTTCTGCACTGAAATCTTTCATGACCAGTATGCTGAATGTAATATACGCTCCTTTTCCATCTGCGTCTGCACGTTTCAGGGGTATGCTGACCGGAAACCATGCCTCTTTCCGAACCGGATAAGAGGTATATTCTTGATAAATCTCATACGCCTGCGCCCAAGCAATCTCCAATTCTTCTTCCGACAACTCTTTATCCTCGGCATACGGTGTTTTCACATTCAGTAAATTGTTCCAATTGTACCTGCT
>JAFTRF010000252.1 GCA_017462405.1 Clostridia bacterium
AGTTTCTGAACCGGCTGGACGAAACGGTATTCTACAAGCCGCTGACCAAAGATGAGATCAGCCGTATTGTGGATCTGATGATCGACGGTCTGCGCCGGCGCCTCAGCGAACAGCAGCTGTCCGTCGAACTCACCGATGCGGCAAAGGCCTATGTGGTAGAGGAAGGCTTTGACCCGGTCTACGGTGCCCGGCCGCTGCGCCGGTTCCTGCAGCAGACGGTAGAAACGCTGATTGCCCGTCAGATCATTGCCGGCGGTCTGAGCCACGGCGATCTGCTGCGGGTGGATCTGGGGGAGGACGGACTTCAGACGGAGGTCATCCGCCATTAAAGCCAAAAAAGCAAACGATACTGTTACGGATTTTATGAAAAAGGGAAAAAACCGTAAAAAGTCGTTGTCTTCCCGTGAAAAAAGATTTATAATGAGTCTATACAGTTTTTGAGTTGCAGGATGGAAGGAGTTTGAGACGCATGAACGCAGATCTGCATTGCCATTGCAAGGAATCGGACGGTTCTCTGACGATGGAAGAACTGCTGGCCATGGCCGCGCGTATGGGAATGGGTGCCGTCGGCATCACCAATCACGATACCATGCGCGGGATGGATCGTGCGTGTGCGATGGGCAAAACGCTGGGTGTGGAAGTAGTCCCCGGAATGGAGATTTCCGCCTGGGACTTTGACCGCAAGCGGAAGGTGCATTTGCTGTGCTATATGCCGGAAAATGTGCCGTTCATCGAGCAGTTTTGCCGTCCTACCGTCGAACAGCGGATGGATGCTGCAGAGAAGATGTTGCAGCAAGTGACGCGCCTGTATCCCGTTCCGCCGGAAATGATCCGGAACCGGGCCTCCGGCAGCACCAACATCTACAAACAGCACATCATGCATGCGCTGATGGAGTGTGGGTATACACAGGAGATCTTCGGTGAGCTGTTCCGGAAACTCTTCCGGGGCAGGGGCGCACCGGCACATTTTCCGGTGGGCTATCCGGATATCCGGGACGCGGCGGCGGCCGTGCGGGAAGCGCGGGGCATTGCCGTGTTGGCGCATCCTTTCGTGTACGACAGCTGCGATCTGATGGAGGAACTGGTCCGGGAAAAGCGGATCGACGGAATTGAGGTGTACCACACCCGGTGCAGTATGGAGAACTCCGCAGCGCTGGCCGCCTTTGCCCGTGAGCATCGGCTGCTGATGACCGGCGGCAGTGATTTCCACGGACTCTATTCCGATAACCCCGTCCGGCTGGGTGACCGCACAACACCGGAAGATGATTTCCGTGCGCTGATGGCATTCAAAAAGTGTATGTAATATTCAAAACATTCACAGGGAGGTTATTGCTATGATTATGGACTACAAAACGCAGGGAACTTGTTCCCGTAGCATTCACATTGAGCTGGATGGTGACGTGATCCGTTCGGTACGCTTCTTCGGCGGCTGCGACGGCAACCTGAAGGGCATCAGCAAGCTGGTGGAAGGCATGAACCGTGACGACGCCATTGCACGTCTGAAGGGCATCACCTGCCGCACCAAGCCCACCTCCTGCCCCGATCAGCGGGCACGTGCGCTGGAGCAGAGCAAGAATGCATAATTTTTGACACACTGAAAATGCCTGCATCGGACATTGTTGCTCCGGTGCAGGCATTTTCTCATGCGTTTACGTCCTTGTGCGGCGGTTACAACGTTCCGCCGCACGTTTTACCGGGGATCAGCAGCCGCAATCACAGCCGCCGCAATTG
>JAFTRF010000253.1 GCA_017462405.1 Clostridia bacterium
GAAAAGAGAGGGGAAAAGTATGCTTGGTGCGATTATTGGCGACATCATTGGTTCGCCCTATGAATTTGGCGCAGAAAAAACGAAGGACTTTCCGTTGTTGCTGCCAGGCTGCCGTCCCACGGATGACAGCGTCATGACCATTGCAGTAGCTTGCGCCTGCGTGGAAGCCAACTGCCGCGATGAATATGAGTTCAAAAACACGTTGGTGGAGAAAATGCGGGAACTCGGCCGGCAATATCCGGATGCAGGCTATGGCGATCTGTTTTATGAATGGCTGATGGAAGATGATGCACCGCATTACGGCAGTTCCGGCAACGGCTCTGCGATGCGGGTATCCCCGGTCGCATGGGTCGCTCAAACTCTGGACGAAGCACTGCGTCTGGCCCGATGGAGCAGCGAAGTGTCCCACAATCATCCGGATGGCGTTTGTGGTGCGCAGACGGTAGCGGCGGCGGTGTATCTGGCCATAACCGGCGCAAGCAAAGAGGAGATTTGCGAATATATTCAGGACAATTTCTATGATCTGGACTTTACGCTGGATGATATACGTCCGGGCTATCGCCATGATATGACCTGCGCCGGCAGCGTACCGCAGGCGATCGTGTGCTTTCTGGAAAGCGAAGATTACGAGGATGCAGTACGCAATGCCATTTCTTTGGGCGGTGACGGCGATACGCAGGCCGCTATTGCCGGTGCCATTGCGGAAGCATTCTACGGCATCCCGGACGATTTGCAGGAAGACGCGCTGGCATACGTGGACGACACCCTGCGGGACTACATAGATATGTGCATGTGGGATTTGCACGATGAACGCTGAATATTCACGAGGGGGAAATGCGATGACATACGATCTGCAGAGCAGATGGAAGACCGAAGGCAATCTGCTGAGATACTACGGCTTGCGGAACCGGCCGGAGCTGTTCAAAAACAGTGTGCGCCTGACCCAAAAGCAAAAAAGCATCATTTACCGGCTGCCCTGTGCGCTGACCGATGCAGAACTCCGCACATTGAAAAATCTCATCGGCGTGCAGGTCGTGCCGGCGGAGCAGAAAAAAGTCGTTCCCGCATCCTTGGCGGAAGCGCGATTCTGCAAAACCTGTGCCGCCAACGATTTTATGATTCCCGGCATCGAGTTTGACGCGGAGGGGAAATGCCCGATTTGCCAGTCCGTGGAGCGGACGCAGAAACTCCGGAGCGTGGTGCCGGTGATGAATGCGTTCCCGGTGTCGAAAAAATCGCGGTTTGATATTGCCGTGTTTTACACCGGGGGCAAGGACTCGACGTATTTGCTGTATTACCTGTCGAAGGTGCAGGGGCTGCGGGTGCTGGCACTGACGTGGGAGATTCCCTATATGTCCGACAGTGCCAGACAGAGCATCGAAAATGCCAAAGAAAAACTCAGCTCGGTGGAGTTCATCAGCCGCCGGGTATCCAACGATGACCTGCGGAAAATCTACGGTAAGCTGTATGCGCTGAGTGAGAATACCTGCGCCTGTCCGTCGCTTGCGTATGTGCTGTTTTACCCGGAACTGGTTGCAAACCGGGTGCCGTATTTTGTGGCAGGCAATGAGCCGGCGCAATTGCTGGGGTTGTATTTTAACCATATGGCACCAGAAATGGCTTACACCATCTCCCAAAGCAAAGCACTCGATGCGGTCGTAAACGTCGGACGGGTGCTGACGCTGCATCCACCGCTGAAAAAAGGGCAGTTCCACACGCTGGCAACGATGAAGCAGCTGGCTTACGGCGACAACATCTTCAAGAATCTGGCGGGGTATGCCAATCCGCTGGTATCGAATGTGTGTGAAGCCATCAAAGAAGTCCCGCACATTCTGGAGCCGCTGAAACGGGCCATCCGGGCATCGTCGTGGTCCGGCAACATTCCGGCCTTTATTCAGGTGGATTTTGACCAGATCTGCGGCGGGGTGTACGAGTGGAAGAAAATCAAAGAAACCATCGTCCGGGAATGTGGCTGGGTCGCGCCCGAAGAAACCGACAAGGGTCTGCACACCAGCTGCAAAATTGAAAAATGCAAGGAGCATTCCCAGTTCGTACGGTTTTACCACATGAGAAGCACGATGATCCCGTTCAGTGCGCTGGAAATGGCCATTGCCAGCCGCAATAAAAACATATCGCGGGAAGAAGCAATGGCCGAAATCAACGCTTCGCTGGGCTTCTCGCTGGAGGAAATCCCGGAGTGCGCCGTGATGCGTGGGTACCTGAAACCATGAATGCAGTTGTTTTTTACTCCAACACCGGGCAGAGCCGGGCGGTGGCGGAATTTTTTGCAGAACGGCTGAAATATGCCATCGTGGATATATGGGAATGCAAAGAGGTGCGGTATCACGATCTGGTACTGGTGTTTCCGGTGCATTGCCAGAACATCCCCGATGCAGTGAAGGCATTTCTGGAGCGGGTTTCGGCGGACAACCTGACCGTGATTGCGACGTACGGCAAAATGTGCTGTGGGAACGTACTGCATGAAATTCAGCAGAAGTATCCACACCACATCGTGGCGGGGGCTTACGTCCCCACAAAGCATTCCTACATCGATGATGACGAGATATTCTGTGATTTTGACCGGCTGATGCCGGTGATCGAAAAAATAAAACAGCCGTCGGAGATTGTGCTGCCCCGGTTGTACAAAAATCCGCTGGCGGATGTATTCCCGGTGCTGCGGAGCAGGCTGGGACTGCGCATTTGCCGGAGCGCAGATTGCAGCAATTGCGGGGCGTGCACTGCACAATGTCCGGTGGGTGCGATCCGGAACGGCATGACCGGCTGCCGATGCATCCGGTGTGTGAAATGCGTGACGGTTTGCCCGAAGCAGGCACTGACCGTGAAAATGAGCCTCCCGATGAAGCTGTATTTGCGCCAGAAAAAGGCGAATCGGCTGATTATTTACATCTGACCCGTTCCATGGTGGAAAAATTCATATTTTTGTATTACAATACAGGTGGAGCTGATTCATAATGACCTACGGCCTTGTAAAAAAACAAGACGGTTCGACCTATGTTTCCACGATTTTTGCATTGAAGTATGCGGGCAGGGAATCTGCAGCAATCGTTTTTGACGATACCTTTCAGCAAATCAAAATGTTGGATATGTGGGGGACGGGCAGTGCCGGGAGTCAGCGGCGCCTGTTTGTGCTGGCAAATGACTATGCGATGGCTTCCGGTACGTGGGCAGGACCGGATTGGGTACTCCGTGACAAAAAACTGTGGAAGGAGCTGCAGTCCGGCCAGGAGGTCCGTACCGACCGTTTCCCGCAGTTCAAAAAGCATACCCGCAGAATCTGCCTGCCGGATTGGTTTGAAGTGAAGACCGAAAAAGATATTTCCGACCTTGCAAACGTTTCAATGGGCTTTCATGATGCCTGCATCTGTGCATACACGGAAACCGGGCGTGACGTGGAAGTTGTGTTTGACACGACATGGGGCTGTCACATCACCGTACGGTTTGCGGGTGTGACAGATGCGGATTTCAAAGAAAAGGTTGGTCAGATTCTGGAGTCGGAAATCCGGAAAACCGAGGAAGGCTTTTCTTTTGTGGTACTGGACGGTTTTGCGGGTTGGACCGATGGATGCTATTATAATGTACCCATCGGAGAACCGTACATCCGGTGCAAGCGGATATTCTGGCAGATCCGGGTGGACTAAGCAGTGGAGCATCATGAACGGAGGATCGGTATGCTTGAGAAAATGCGCGATTTTTTCGAAACCCGCCTGAACGGCTACGACGCACACATGATGACCAACATCGCCTCGGCGGACGCGTTTTATCCCTTTACGGCGGTACAGCTGCCATCTGTGGCACATTGCCGTATACTCGATCTGGGCTGCGGGACGGGGCTGGAATTGGAAGCCTATTACCGGCGGAATCCATCTGCAAAAATTACAGGCATCGACCTGTCGTCCGGAATGCTGGCCGAACTCAGAAAGAAATTTCCCGGCAAGGACATTACCTTGATTCCGGGGTCGTATTTTGATGTGCCATTCGGTGAAGCCTGCTTCGATGCGGCGGTATCGGTGGAAAGTCTGCACCATTTTACAAAAGAGCAAAAAATTCCGCTGTATGCCAAACTGTGCAAGGCGTTGAAAAATGGTGGGTATTTTATATTGACGGATTATTTTTCTTTGTCGGACGACGAAGAGCGGATGCACCGTCAACAGCTGATTGAACTGAAGCAGCAGCAGGGGATTACCGATGACGCGTTTTATCATTACGATACACCTCTGACGGTGGCACACGAGTGCGAAGCATTGCTGGAAGCCGGCTTTTCGTCCGTAGAGATGCTGAACAGCTGGGGTGCTACCCATACGCTGAAAGCCCTCCGGTGAATGCAGGTGTATGAACATGAACGAGGAATGCATTATGAACAATGTCAACAAAACGCTGTACATTCCGCTGTACGGTAAAGCGATGGTCAGCGCAAAAGGGCTGTTCATCCGGGACCCGGATGCCGAGCGCATCTGGGCAGCAGAGGGATTCGCCCTGAAAGGAAAATCGAAATCCAAGTGGCTGGCGTATTATATGGGTATCCGTGCGGCGGTGTTTGATGCATGGATGCAGCAGCAGATGGACCGTATGCCCGATGCCGTCGTGATCCACATCGGCTGTGGCATGGACAGCCGGATGCATCGGGTGGATGCGCCGGACCGGACGTGGTATGATGTGGATTTCCCGGAGGTCATCGCGGAACGGAGCCGCTATTATACAGAAACGGAACATTACAAAATGATTGCCGGAGATGCGTCGGAAGAAGCATGGCTGAATGAAATCCCGGAGCGGAAACAAGCCATTGTGGTCATGGAAGGCGTGAGTATGTATCTGCCTGCGGAAAAGCTGCAGGAGATGATGCGGCATCTGTGCGGGCATTTTGAACAAGTTGCATTGCTGATGGATTGCTACACCGAACGGGCGGCGAAATGGTCGAAGTACAAAAACCCCATCAATGACGTAGGGGTAACGCAGGTATACGGTATGGATGACCCGACGGTACCGGCGGTGAACGGCTGGCAGTTTGTGCAGGAGCACGACATGACCCCGATGCAGTATATCAACGAACTGACCGGGATGGAAAAATGGATTTTCAGCAAGGTGTTCGCCGGCGGATTTGCCCGGAAACTATACCGGTTGTTTGAGTATACGTATACAGCCGGATAACATCCGGTGAAAGTCATTAACGGAAAGAGGTGGTAAATTGTATGGGCGTAGTATTCTTTTTGCTTTTCGGGGCAATTGTGGTCCTCGGAGGACTGGGATCAGTGATCCTCGGTACGGTGTGGCTGATCACAGGACGCAAAAAAACATGGGACCGGGTCCCTGTGGGTGTGTGCTGGAGCGTGATTATTGCCGGCTTTCTGGCGATGATCCTGCCGCTGAGTTTTGTGCTGTTTATTCTTCGGGCAAACGCAGGGGCGGGCGGCACATTTCCGGAGGATCAGGACGATGGACTGGAAATAGTGGCTGCGGAAGATGCCGGAGCGTATGAGGAATTTTTGCAGACGGAATCCGGCCCGCCTTATTTCTCTGTAAAAGATGATACCGTTTTTATGAATGTATGAAAGGAAGAACGAAAATGATTTACACTCCGTTGACCAAGAAAGCGATGAAAATTGCCTTTGAAGCACACAAAAACCAGACCGACAAGACCGGTCTGCCGTACATTTTCCATCCATATCATCTGGCGGAGCAGATGACCGACGAGGTCACGACCTGTGCGGCACTGTTGCACGATGTGGCCGAGGATACGGACATTACGCTGGAGGAACTGGCAGCGATGGGCTTTGATGGTGAAATTTTGGCGGTGCTTCGCCTGTTGACCCACGACCCGGCGGTGCCGTACATGGATTATGTCCGCGCAATCAAGACCAACCCGGCGGCGGTGCAGGTAAAGCTGGCCGATCTGCGGCACAACAGCGATCTGACCCGGATGGATGTCGTGGACGAAAAGGCCCTGCGCCGTACGGAAAAGTACCGGGAAGCCATCCGTATTCTGACGGAGTAATTCCGTTCGGATAAATCATCAATTTCAGCAAAGGAGTCAAGTCACATGAAAAAGAAACACAGAGGTCTGAAAATTTTCGGTGCCATCGTTGGCATCATCGTGCTGTTTTTTGCAGCCATCAACATCATTCCGCCAGCGAAGAATCTGGAAAGCAACCCCTTCGTAGTCGGAAAGGGTGAACTGCCGCAGATCGCAGCACACCGCGGCGGGCGCGCCAACAACCCCGAAAACACCATGCTGGCGTTCCGGGAGGCCGTGAAGACCATCGGCGTGGACATCATCGAAAGCGACCTGTATCTGACCAAGGACGGTTATCTGGTATACAATCACGATGCCTACATCGACCGTACCAGCAACGTCAACGGCGACCTGACCGCGGACGAGGTGGACGAACTGACCGATACCAAGGCCAACCGCCACTACATCAAGGATATGACGCTGGCCGAACTGGAGCAGTACAATTTCGGCTACTACTTCGAGGACAAGAACGGCGAGCGCATTTATAAGGATGTGGAAGATCCGGCAGCGGCCGGTCTGCAGATCGCTACCGTAGAAAAGCTGTTTGCGGAATTTTACGAGAGCCATCCGGACCTGCTGTTCATTGTGGAAATCAAGGACAGCGGCGAGCGGGGCAAGGAAGCCTGCCGCATCCTCAGCGAGACGCTGGACAAGTACCCCAACTACCGTGACCAGATCGTCATCGGTACCTTTAACGAGGAAGTGGAACTGGAACTGCGGGACAAGTATCCGGATCTGATGCGCGGCGCCTCCAAGCCGTCCGCCACGCAGTTTGTAGCGACGCAGCTGCTGGGCGTGAATCTGTTCGACAACAGTGATTTTGCTGCTCTGCAGGTGCCGATGAGTTATGATCTGGGCTTCGAACTGAAGCTGGACAAGGCCACCTTCATCAACCGGGCACATCGCCGCAACATCGCTGTGCAGTATTGGACCATCAACGATGCCGACGAGATGCGTCACCTCATTGAACTGGGCTGTGACTGCATCATGACCGATGACCCCGTCCTGATGAAACAGGTATTGGACGAATACCGATAAAAGGCGGCCTGCGCGGACCGAAAGGAGACGGAATATGCCTAAAGTGATGCATCTCATCTGCAATGCCCACATTGACCCCATCTGGCAGTGGGATTGGCCGGAAGGCGCCAGCGTGGTGCTGTCGACCTTTCAGTCGGCGGTGAATCTGGCAGCAAAGCACGACTATATTTTCTGCCACAACGAAGTGGCGGTATATAAATATGTAGAGGAATACGCACCGGAGCTGTTTGAACAGATCCGGACGCTGGTAAAGCAGGGCAAGTGGCACATCATGGGCGGGTGGTATCTGCAGCCCGATTGCAATATGCCCTCCGGTGAAAGCTTTGTCCGCCAGATTCAGGAGGGCAGACGCTACTTCATGGAGAAATTCGGCGTATTTCCAACTACGGCGGTGAATTTTGACCCATTCGGGCATACGGTCGGACTGGTGCAGATACTGAAAAAATGCGGACAGGACAGCTACCTGTTTATGCGACCGTCGGCATGGAGGCAGAAACTGCCGTCAGAACAATTTTTGTGGAAGGGACTGGATGGCAGTACGGTCAAAGCCGTGCGCTGCCCGCAGTACGGTACGGCGCTGGGCAAAGCGGCCGGGAGCATTCAGACCAAGGCGCGGCGCCATCCGACTTCGGTCGGCGCAGTCCCGTGGGGCGTGGGCAATCACGGCGGCGGTCCCTCGGACAAGGACCTGACCGACATTGCAGTGCTGATGCAGGACGGCGGAGAGGTAAAGTACATCCATTCCACTCCGGAGGCCTTTTTCAAGGCCATTGCGCCTGCGGAAGAAGTGGATGTGTCCCTGCGGATCTCCATGCCCGGATGTTATACCTCCATGTATAAAGTCAAAAAGAAGCACGCTTTACTGGAAAATGAGCTGTTTCTGACGGAGAAAATGCTGTCGGCGGCGTATGCCCGCGGATTGCTGGCAGAGTATCCTGCGGACAAAATCCATACCATTACGGAGGACCTGCTGAATGCGCAGTTCCACGATGTGCTGCCCGGTACGTCGATACAGAGCGGAGAGGAAAACGGGCTCCGTCTGCTGGATCATGGATTGCTGGAGGCAGAACGGTTGAAAACCAAGGCATACTTTGCGCTGGCATCGGTGTATGCACCGGCAAAGGACGGGGAGTACCCCATTGTGGTGTTCAACCCGCATCCCTATGCCATCACAGAAAACGTGCAGTGCGAGTTTATGCTGGCTGACCAGAACTGGGATGAGCAAAACGTCTCTGCTATTACCGTGCGGGACGAGGCGGGGTGCGAAGTGGTGCATCAGCAGATCAAGGAAGACAGCAACCTGAATCTGGATTGGCGCAAGCGGATCATTTTTGAGGCGAAGCTGGCGCCGATGAGCTGCGCCCGGTACAGCGTCTACGTGCATTTTGAAGAAAAGCGCGAAACAACGCGCGGACGGAATCTCGTCTACGACGACGGACACAAGTACGTGGAGATCGATGCAAAGACCGGCTTGCTGAAAAAGTATGTCTTGGACGGCGTGACCTATGCGGAAAATGCGTTTCAGCTGATGGCATTTGACGACAACGCAGACCCGTGGGGCATGAGCGAGGAGCAGATGCACCGTATGGGCAGCAATGGCCGGCCGTTTGCGCTGTCCGAAGTGCCGGACGGGGTATTCCGTGGAATGAAATCTGTGCAGGTCACAGAGGACGGCCCGATTTATCTGGGTATTGAGGCATTTTTTGAGCATGAGCATACCAGGGCGCGGATCGGATATAAAATTTACAAGAACAACGATGCTGTCGACGTGGATGTGGATTTGTTCCTGAGTGACATCAATCGTCTGATCAAGCTGGCGGTGCCGGTGACGATTTCCGGACGGGTACTGGGACAGACGGCTTTTGGCACCGAGGAACTGTTTACGGACGGCCGTGAAAACGTGGCCCACCGTTTTGTCGCAGTTGACAACGGAGCAAAGTGCCTTGCGCTGATGAACAATGGCGTGTATGGCAGCCACTTCGAAAACGATGTGCTGTATATGTCGCTGATGCGCGGCGTGACCTACTGTGCACATCCGATCGCAGACCGTCCCCTGATCCCCGAAGACCGGTTTACCCGGAAAATCGATCAGGGTGAGAGCAGTTATTCCTTCCGGCTGTGCGTGACCGGGCGGAACCGGTTGGAGCGGACCGCACAGGAATTTGTGCAGAAGCCGTACGGGCTGAATATTTTCCCGCTGCCGTATGTGCCGGAGGAAAAAGCATTTTCGGTGACGCTGACGGATGATACCGTTTCGTTGGTGACGATGAAAAAGGCAGACGACGGCAGGGGCATCCTGTTCCGCTTGCTGAACAACACGGATGCACCGGCGGAAACGGAACTGTGCATCAATGCATTGACGTATAAGCTGGTTTTCGGTCCCTTTGAAGTCAAAACGGTGCGTTATGAAAATGACAGCCTGACGGAACTGCCAGACCTGCAGATCTGAACAAAACCGGGAAGTTTTGCAAAACGCATTGCAAAGTTTCCCGGTTTTCGCTATAATAAAGACAGAACATTATACAAGACACAGGAGGTATTGCAAATGCCCTATGTAAACAAAGAAATGGACAAGCAGCCGGACGCGTTGGCGGATATTATGCGGCTTCGCCCGGCAGATGCCGACACCACGGCCACCCCGGTGGATCATCTGTACGAGCGGATGAAGGGTGCCGTGATGGGTCGTTTCGCCGGATGTACCTTGGGTGCCCCGGTGGAAATGTGGACCATTGACCGGATGATGGAGCTGGCGCTGGACTGCGGTATGGCGTTCCCGCCGGTGGACTACTGGGAGGAAGTACCCAATCCGGAAGGCATCCGTTACGGCGTCGGCAAGCGTAAGGAATACACCCGCCCGATGATGGACAAGGTGCCGGTGGATGACGATGTGACGTATCCGATTCTGAACCTGCTGTGTCTGGAGAAGTACGGCAAGAATTACTCCGTGGCAGATATGGGTCAGATCTGGATGGATATCCTGCCCATGGCCTGCACCGCTGAGGAAGAAGCGCTGTTCCAGCTGAAGGCCGGCACCAAGGCCGAGTATGCTGCCAACTTCAACCGCTATGTGGAACTGATCGGTGCGGCCATCCGCGGCGACGTGTTCGGCTATGTGGAAGCTGGTAATCCGGAAGCTGCGGCCAAGCTGAGCTACAACGATGCGTATCTGACCCATCGCAAGAACGGTATTTACGGCGAAATGTTCACGGCGGCTTCCGTGGCGGCCGCATTTACCGCCAAAACGCCGCTGGATGCCGTCAAAGCCGGTATGAAGCAGATTCCTGCCGAGAGCGAGTTGTATCAGGCACTGGAGTGGGCGATGTCCTACGAGGGGAAGATGACCAACTTCCTGACGGCCCGCCGCCTGCTGGACGAGAAGTTCAAGGGCATGCATCCGGTGCATACCATCAACAATATGTGCGCGGTGGTGTTTGCACTGATGATCGGCGGCGATGATTTCACCGCCTGCATCGCAAACTCGGTCGCCATGGGTCTGGACAACGACTGCAACGGTGCAACCGTCGGTTCCATTGCCGGTGCGTGCCTGGGTATTGACAAGGTATCGCCCCATTGGTATGAGTGCTTCAACGACAAAGTGGCTACCTATCTGACCGGCTACGAGATGCTGTCCATCGAAGATGTGATCCAGCGGCTGGTCAAGCTGAACGGCTGATAGCCCTCTCAGTCTCGCTTCGCTCGACGGCTCTCCCGTAGGGAGAGCCCTTGGCAACAGGGGAACTTTGCCAACAACTCAAAGAAAGGCGAAAAGAACCATAATTTTGCCAAAGCCTCTCCCTTTAGAAGAGGGCTGGCAAGTTATCATTATTACCCCAACTATTGAAATGACACAAAAAATCCGCTTTCCCACACGGGAAAGCGGATTTTTATGCCATTTTTCAGATGAAATCGGCTTCGTTCAGCCCGAACAGGGTGCAGGTGTTCCGGCGGGTGACGTCGCACAGCGCCTGTGCGGTCGTGCCGCGTACCTGCGCGATGCGTTCGGCAGTGTAGGCGATCAGTGCGGAATCATTCCGCTTGCCGCGGTACGGCACCGGCGTCATATACGGTGCATCGGTTTCCAGCAGCAGACGGTCATCCGGCACGACAGCGGCTACCTTCAGCGGATGTACGGCGTTCTTGAACGTGGCCGCGCCACCGAGGCCGACATACAGCCCCAGCTTTACGACCTCCTGCGCCATTTCGGCACTGCCGGAGAAGCAATGCACGACACCACGTGGCCGGAACTCCTTCAGCAGCTCCAGCATGGGGCCGTGGGCATCGCGGTCGTGGAGAATGACGGGCATATCCATTTCCTTGGCCAGTGCCAGCTGATCCCGCAGCAGGGGGAATTGCAATTCACGGGGAACATCGTAATGGAAATCCAGTCCGATTTCGCCCAGCGCGACGACTTCCGGCTCCTGCAGCAGCTGACGCAGTTCCTGCATGGAATCGGGGGTCACGGTGTCAGCATCCAGCGGATGAATGCCAGCGGCGGCGCGGACATAGGGGAATTGCCGGGCCAGCGCAATGGAGCGCCGGGCGCTTTCCAGATTGCTGGCGGCATTGATGATGCCGCAGACACCGCGGCCGCGCAGCAGTGTCAGCAGGGCGGCACGGTCGTTGTCAAAGGCTTCATCGTCGTAGTGTGCGTGAGAATCAAAAATACCGGTAATCATAGTGTATCCTTATATATATCTGTATTTTTTATTTTGAAACGGAAAACGAAGCCCTTCCTGCGCGCGGCGGAAAGGGCTTCGGGTGAAATTACATCTGATCGGGTGCAGAAACCTTGAACATGGCCAGCACGTTGCGGATGACGGTGCGGACCGCCAGACAAACCTGCAGACGGGCCTGCATCAGGCTTTCGTCCTCGCCTTTCACGCGGCAGGCGTTGTAGAACTTGTGGAACAGGTTGGCCAGCGTGATGACGTAACGGGTGATCCGGGCGGGATCATACTCCTTGGCGGAGGTGACGATCTCGGTGGGGTAAGCTGCCAGATGACGGATCAGTTCGCGCTCCTCAGGGGCCTTCAGCAGCATCAGCTCCTCGGCGGTGCAATCGCGGGGCACGATCTGCTCTTTCTCCAGTGCGCGGAGAATGCTGCAGATCCGGGCGTTGGCGTACTGCACGTAATACACCGGGTTCTGGTTGTCCTGCTTGACGGCCAGATCGAGGTCGAAATCCATCTGGGTGTTGGATTCACGCATATTGAACAGGAAACGGGCAGCATCGACCGGGACTTCGTCCAACAGGTCGGCCAGCTGAATGGCCTTACCGGTCCGCTTGCTAATCTTGACGGGCTTGCCGTCCTTCAGCAGATTGACCAGCTGCATCAGTACGACGGTCAGCTTGTCACCGTCCAGACCGACGGCGTTCATGGCACCCTTCATACGGGCGACGTGACCGTGGTGGTCGGCACCCCAGACGTCGATGCACTCGTCAAAGCCGCGTACGGCGAACTTGTTCCGGTGGTAGGCAATATCTGCGGCGAAATAGGTGGGGTTGCCGTTGGCACGTACCAGCACGTCATCCTTTTCGGCACCGAATGCGGTGGACTTGTACCAGATGGCGCCTTCCTTTTCATAGGTCAGCCCCTTGTCGGTCAGCATCTGTACGGTTTCCATGACCTGACCGCTTTCGTGCAGGGTGCTTTCCATGAACCAGGTGTCGTAGTCAATGCGGTATTTCGCAATGTCGGACTTCATCTTGGCGATGTTCTTCGGCAGGGCATAAGCCACCAGTTCCCGGCGGCGGGTCTCGTCGTCGGTGTGCATCAGCTTGTCGCCAAATTCGTCCTTGTAGGCCTGTGCATGGTCGATGATGTCGCCGCCCTGATAGCAGGTTTCGGGCAGGGGAACGGCCTCTTCGCCAAGGAAAAGCTGCTGGTAGCGGATGCTCAGAGACAGACCGAACTTTTCGATCTGATTACCGGCATCGTTGACGTAGAACTCGCGCTCCACGTCAAAACCGGCAGCATCCAGTACGGCGGCCAGACAGTCGCCCAGCGCGCCGCCGCGGGCGTTGCCCATGTGCATGGGACCGGTGGGGTTGGCAGACACAAACTCCACCAGTACGCGCTTGCCGCCGCCGAAATCGGAGCGGCCATATTTTTCGGCCTGCTGTGCGATCTCCTGCATGACGGCCGCATAATAGCGGTCACCAAGGAAGAAATTCATGAAGCCGGGGCCGGCGATTTCCCAGCGGTCAAACACCGTCTCGGACAGGTCCAGCCGGTCGCAGATGGCCTGTGCAATCTTGCGGGGAGCCATACGCAGCGCACGGGCGGAAGCCATTGCCATATTGGTCGCGTAGTCGCCGTGAGCGGTGTCGGCAGGGATTTCAATGGTAAACGCGGGCAGTGCGGCGTTGGAGAACACGCCGTCGGCAACGGCGCGGCCTGCAGCGTCCAGCAGTGCCTTGCGAAGGCCCAGAACGGCCTTTTCGGTAACAGTAGCCATAATGATTCGTTGTTCCTCCTGAATTATCAGGCGGCGATGGGGGCAAGCCGGATCGTCACCTGGTTGTGGGAAAGCACTTCGCCGTCGTAATACAGCGTGTAGTTCAGACGGATGCGCTCCTCCCGTATATCCGATTGATGGGACACGGTCTGTGTCCGGATTTCCAGCGGCAGGATGCCTGCGCCGGTGTCATAACTGCAATAGGTGGTGCGGTCGGGGTCAAATTCCATGCGGCTTTGCCCGGCACCATTGCGGATCATGACTGCACGGTGGCCGGACAGCTTCAGCGACACGCGGACGACTGCGCCGCCCTCCTGCATTTCATCGTAAATGATCAGCAGTGCGCCGTCTTTTTCCATACGGCGGCCATAGGTGCGGAATTGCTGGCGGTCTTCTGTGCCGTTCAGGTGCTGACGACCGGTCACGGTAATTACGTGGGTATTATTCATGTTGCTTGTCCTTTTTTGTGACAGTTACAGGGAATCCATGTCGATCTTGGTGACATTGCCGGTCAGCTCACGTCCAAGAAACTGGCTGCCGATGCGGGCGAAGCCCTGCACTTCGTCGGTGACAAAATACGATGCGGTGCCTGCGGTTTTGCGGTCGGTGCGCAGACCTTGCGCCTCCAGCACCTGTATGGCCCGGTGGGCGGATTCCGCACCGGAATTGATGAGGGTCACACCGGGCCCCATAATGGAGCGGATGACCGGTGCGATGATGGGAAAGTGGGTGCAGCCCAGAATCAGGGTGTCCACATCGTTTTCGATCATGGGTTCCAGATAACGGCGGGCAACCAGCTGCAGAACGGGGTCGGTTTTGGCCACGAAGCCGCCTTCCACCAGATTGACAAACAGCGGACAGGCCTGCTGCGTGACGGAACAGCCGGGCAGCAGCTTCTTCAGGTGATGCTCAAATGCCTTGCTGTTGACAGTGGCACTGGTGCCCAGCACACCGATGCGGCCGTTGGCCGTTGCAGCAGCAGCGGCTTCGGCAGCAGGCTCTACGATGCCCAGAAACGGTACCGGCAGTGCGGCGCCGATGTCGGCGCAGGTGGAGCTGATGGTGCCGCAGGCAGAAATCACCATTTTGACGTCATGGCGCAGCAGAAAATTCATGTCCTGTGCGGCATATTTGCGGATGGTGTCGCGGCCACGGGTGCCGTAGGGCACACGGCCGGTATCACCGAAATAGATGATGTCTTCTTCCGGCATCAGGATCTGCAGTTCCTTGACGGCCGTCAGACCGCCCAGACCGGAATCAAATACGCCAATGGGCTGATTTTTCATGCAATCAACCCGCCCTTTCCAGCGCCAGCTCGATCAGGCGATCCAGCAGCTCCGGCGTGGGGATGCCGGCGGCCTCAAACAGCTTGGGATACATGCTGATGGAGGTGAAGCCCGGCAGGGTGTTCAGCTCATTGAGCAGAATGGCATTGTCGGAATTGCGCACGAAGAAGTCTACGCGGGACAGACCGGTGCAGCCCAGCATACGATAGGCTTCCACAGCAGTCTTGCGGATCTGCTCGGAGATTTCTACGGGCAGGTTGGCAGGAATGGCGGTCTTGGAATCGGGATCCTTATACTTGGCGTCGTAGGTATAGAATTCCACATCCGTCAGCACTTCGCCGATGACGGATGCGATGGGCTTGCGGTTGCCCAGCACGGCGCATTCCACTTCGCGGCCCACGATGGCTTCTTCGATGACGATGCGGCCGTCTTCCTTACCGGCGATCTGCATGGCTTCATACAGCTCGTCGGGGGAACTGACCTTGCTGACACCCACGGAGGAGCCGGCATTGGCGGGCTTGACGAATACGGGGTAGCCCAGCTTTTCGGCGATTTCGGCCTCTACCGGTGCGGGATTCTCCAGATAATCATCGGTGTAGCACCACACGAACTTCGCCTTGGGAATGCCGTTGTAGGCCAGCAGCATATTGGTCACGGCCTTGTCCATGCAGGCAGAAGAAGCCAGCACACCGCAGCCCACGTACGGGATGCCGGCCAGCTCAAACAGACCCTGTACGGTACCGTCTTCGCCGTTTTTACCGTGCAGCACGGGGAAGATCACGTCAACCGGCAGCACTTCGCCGGAATCGGGCAGCAGGATGCCGCGGATGGCGGTATTGGCAGAAATCACGCACAGACGGTTGCTTTCGTCCTGCTCCCATGCGCCGTCCATGATGGCGTCACGGGAACCGGTGTACAGCATCCATTTGCCGTCTTTGGTGATGCCGATGCAGGTCACATCGTATTTTTCGGGATTCAGGTGTGCAAGGATCGAGGACACGGAGCGACGGGAAATTTCGTGCTCAGAGGATTCGCCGCCGAACAGTACGGCTACACGCAGTTTATTCATACAGATCGTCCTTTCCGAAAGTTTATGAAATGGGAAAATATCAGGCCACATACAGATTCATTATAGCATAGCCGGGCGGAATCTGCAATGCTTCCGGGAAGAATTTTATGCCCCAAATCCGGCGATGTGCGTAAAATCGGTCCGATCCTTTCGTAAAAAATCCGTAAACGACGCAAAAAAAGGTTGTACTTTTCTCAGAAATATGATATGATTGACTTTGTATCGTGACAAAATGCCTGCCGGTCTGTATCGGTGGGGTGAAGATAAAGGAGTTGAAATCTTTGGAACAACAGGCTTTGGAAATGATCACCGGACGGCTGGAGCAGGTGCTGTCGGCACAGAAGTACACGCTGACTCAGCCCGGTAAGGTGGAGGGTAACCGCCCCGCCCTGTTTTTTGGAGAAAAGAACGCATACGCAGTCGTGTATGAGCGGAAAACGAAGCAGTTTGAGCTGCGGCAGGCCGCACTGGACGGAAAGAAGATGCCCGACGAGTGGACGAGCGTGTCGGCATGGATGTTCGACAGTGCAGAACACAACATGAAGGATGCAGAGTCCATCGCCAATGACTTCTGCCAGTCGGTGGAAGTGGTCGCAGTCAAGAAAAAGACGGTGGAACGCAAGGCCGAGCGAAAGAAAGGCGAGGAGAAGTATGTCAATCCTGCGTTTCTGATGAACCGCTTCGTGCCCGTATTCCCGGATCTGCGTTATGCCATTCAGGCGCACCGCGAAAAGTATGGCGCGCTGATTCCCCACGAAATGTGCAAGCAGTTCGTCGTACCCATGATCACCGGCCTGCTGAAAGAGAACGGCGAAAAGCAGCGCCAGGAGCGGCTGTTTGAGGTGCTGTCCAACAACTACAAGAATGGCGATCTGGACACCAAGTCCCTGATCACGCTGGGCATCCTGAACCAGATCGAGGGCGAGGACAACATCCGTCGTGCAGAAGAACTGGCTTCTGCTGAACTGCTGACCGCATGGAAGTGTGCCCGCAAGTACAAGAACCGTAAGCTGAAGCCCGAAAAGGTGAAGAAGCAGGCAGTGCTCAGTGCAGAAACCAGCACGGGCTCGCTGAAATAATTTTTGAGTTTTTTGCAAAAAGGGCTTGACCTGCAAAAAAAAATGTGGTATACTGCATCTACCTCTGAGGAAAAGGTTTATTTTTTGCGCCTGAAAATACAACCTTAACCTGAGGAAGGCTAAAAATTTCCGTATTACCGGGAGGTGCCGTCAATGAGAGTAAAAATTACCTTGGCATGTTCTGAGTGCAAGCAGCGTAACTACAACAGCATGAAGAACAAGAAGAATGATCCGGACAGACTGGAAATGACCAAGTACTGCCGGTTCTGCAAGAAGCACACTGCGCATAAGGAGACCAAATAATTTTACGGGAGGACTGCAAAATGGCAAACGAAGCCAAAAAGCCGAACATTTTCAAAGCCTTTTGGGAGAAGACCAAAGCGGCTTGTCAGCGCGTCGGCAAGTTTTTCCGTGAAATCAAGAGTGAAATCAATAAGATCACCTGGCCTGCTGTTCCCACGGTATTCCGCAACACCGGAATCGTGCTGCTGGTCATGCTGGTGGTAGGCGTTTTTGTATTTGCTCTTGATTTCGGCCTGAACCAGTTACTCGGTCTGATTATGAGCGTGGCTCCGATCGCTTGATTTCAGACTTGGAGGACAAGTAATGGCTGAAGACGCGAAATGGTATGTCATCCATACTTATTCGGGTTATGAGAACAAGGTCGCATCGAATCTGAGAACCACGGTGGAAAACCGCCACCTGGAAGACTGGATCGAAGCGGTCCGCGTGCCCACTGAAACCGTTGTGGAAATCCGCGACGGCAAGCAGTACGAAGTGGAACACAAGCTATTCCCACGCTACGTGTTTGTCAAAATGGTGCTCACCGAC
>JAFTRF010000254.1 GCA_017462405.1 Clostridia bacterium
TCGAAGCGGGGCGAACTGGGTGAGCCGGAAATCGATGCCGTGACCTACGAGCGGGGGATGCCTACGCCGATCGACCGCCGCGGCCATGCAAAATATGTGGCCGGCGAAATGTGCGAGACGCTGTGCGAACACTGGGGCGTGGGCGACGACATCAATTTCAAGCCGGTTTGCCAGCTGATTGAAGAAATCTGCGAATGCCGGAAAGTAGGTGCCAATATGCTGCTGAACATCGGTCCCAACGGAGACGGCACCGTATCGCTGATGCAGCAGGGCATCATGGAGTCCATTGGCCGCTGGATGCGCAGCTACGGCGACGCCATTTACAACGGCCGTCCGTGGCTGTACTATGACCATACGCGTGACTTCATCATGAAAGATGCACACGATACCAGCAAAGCCTATCTGTTTCATTTCAATCCCGGTGCCAGCAGCGGCGATGCCAACGTATCGCTGGAAATCAACGAGAGCAAAAACAGCGCCTTTGCCGGTGTGGAATGCAAGGTGAAGTCCATCGCGTGGATGGACAGCGGCAAGGCGGTGCCTTTCCGTCAGGACGGCGATACGCTGATCACCCGGCTCGACGGCTACCCCTACGGCCAGAATCTGTGCGTCCGTGTTGCGGTCATGGAACTGGCAGGATAAAAGCGCATTTTCATTCTTACATCAGAACATAAAAATCCCCGGCTGTGGTAAAGTAGCCGGGGATTTTTGCAGCCCAGTGAAAATATAAACTTATACCGGCAGCCCCAAAAACTCCGCAAACGCACGGATAAGCGCTTTGGCTTCGGCAGAGGTAGCGGACTCGGCAAAAATCCGCAGGACCGGCTCGGTGCCGGAGAAGCGGCAGATGATGAAGCTGTCATCCGCGAAATACACTTTGCAGCCGTCCTCGTAGCTGACATGATCGATGGTGCGTCCGAAATCCGGCAGCTTCTTTTCGTTGAAGATGATGTGCTGAATCCGGGGCTTGTCCTCGGTGCGGAAATGCAGGTTGTATTCCTCCATTTTATAGGAGCCGTACTTCGCCGTCAGTTCGTCCATCAGGTCGGAGGGCGATTTGCCGGTCGCAGACACCATTTCGACAAACAGTGCGGCCGCATAGACCGAGTCTTTGCCGTGGATGTGTCCGCGTACGGTCAGACCGCCGGAGGATTCGCCGCCCAGAATGGCGTCGACCTCATCAATTTTGGCGGAGATCCACTTGAAGCCGACCGGGACCTCGTAGCAGGTCTCACCGAACGATGCGGCGATCTTGTCCAGCATATGCGTGGTGGCCAGATTGCGTACCACCGGACCGCGCCAGCCTTTGTACTCATGCAGGTAATAATATAGCACGACCAGAATCTCGTTGGCATTGATGTAGCGGCCGTTGGCGTCGATGATGCCCAGCCGGTCGCCGTCACCGTCCACACCAATGCCGAGGTCGTAGTTGTCTTCCACGACCCGACGGGCCAGTGCGGTCAGCGTAGAAGCCGTCGGAGCGGGCATGGCACCGCCGAAGTAGGCGTCTTTGTTGGTGTTGATGAGGTCCAGCGTACAGCGGGTGGTGTGCAGGATGACGTTCAGCGGATAAGTGGAGGAGCCGTGCATGGGGTCAAACAGAATGCGCAGACCCCGCTCGCGGATGGCGTGGGTGTCCAGCACGTCCAGAATATCGTCCAGAAAATCGTTGAACGGATTTTTGATGTAAGTAATTTTTCCGGCGGCCACAGCCTTGTCAAAAGGCAGGGTGTCCACCGTATCTACTGCTTCAATCAGCGTTTCCAGCCGTGCGGTGGCCTCGGCAGAGGCATCGCGGCCCTCTTTCACGATGAGCTTGATGCCGTTGTACTGGGCAGGATTGTGACTGGCGGTAACTTCCATGCCGTAATCCAGCGCCCGCTTCAGTACCGTGTGCATGATCAGCGGGGTGGGGGCGCTGCGGTTGAGAAACAGCACCGGGATGTCACGGGCGGCCAGCACTTCCGCAATCCATTTTGCGGCGCTGTCCGACAGAAAACGGCGGTCGTAGCCGATGACCACAGGGGTCGTGCAGTGGTCCTGCAGGTACATTTGTGCGACACCACCGGCAACGCGCACGATGTTTTCGCGGGTAAAATCGTCACCGATGACGGCGCGCCAGCCGCCGGTGCCGAACTTGATGGGAGTCTTCATGTCTGAGCATCGTCCTTTCGTGAAAGCATCCCCGTAAGGGGACAAACGCATGGTTTCCGGGTTTAGTATAGCACAGCAGACGCGGAAGATGCAAGCAAAAAGGAAGGTTTTTGTCAGAAAAAGGCGGGACCGCAGGCGGCGGAAGAAATGTTGATGTAAAAAACGTCGAATTATGAATAAATTGTAAAATTTCATTTTGGGCCCCAAAAGTGTCCCTTTTTTTCGTTTTTTTTCCCTTATATATATAGGGGGATAAACGGACAAAAGCTGGCGGTCAACAAGTTGCACTGTACCAGCCGACAACATTGTTCAGAACGACCTCACGGACGAAAAAGAAAGGTGATGCATATGAAAACAACCAAACGAAAAAAACTTTTTGCCCTGTTCCTCGCATTGACCCTCCTCCTGCTCACTGGCTGCACAACTGACCCGGCATCCTCCAATCCGTCCTCGGATATGCCGTCGAGTACGACTCAACCCTCGTCCGAGCCATCCAGTTCTGCCCTGTCTTCCAATCCCTCCACATCGTCGGAACCGGAGTTGCCACCGCTGAATCTGTCCATGCCAATGAATGGGGAATCCATGCAATCAACGATTTCACCGTGGGGTTATGTGGATTGCAACGGTAATTTTCACTATTCACCGGAGTGGGACTCTCTTTATGACACTTATTGGCCAACCACACAAAAAGATATACAGAACATCACAGATGGAACGTCAGGCGTAAAATCGATCAGCTGGGTAATGCAAAGGGCAGATACTTATGATTTCATTCCTGCTGTGGTGTTTGTGCTGATGCAGGATGGTTCCCTGTGTCCGACCTCTGTATATCCTTTGGGCGATTATTATGAGAGCGCAGTATATCAAAACGGATCTGATGTAGTGTATGGCATAAGAAGCGGTAATGATTTCCCGGATATCTTTGCGCTGAAGTTCACCGAAAAAGACGGGGCGTCCTACAGCTACACATCATACGACTGTTGGATGCCGGGAAAGACGGATCATATCGTCTCTTTTGAATATATTTCCAATATGTATCTCTATACTGATGGGTCGATTGGTTTTACAAAATATGAATTCAATACGGCAGCAAATCAATTCCCGTCTACCGAATTTTCTTCGTGGAATGAATTGGTTCAAATCGAGTCCATATTTTATCGCAACGGATCCAATGTTCCTAACGGTATCCAGAACGACCAAATTATTGCTTTTGGACTAAAAAAAGACGGTACGGTACTTTGTACCAGTGATGTGTTTTTGCCTGTGAAATACCGTTCTAATGTTGTGCGAATGTTCGATTGTTACATACAGCATCGGGATGGTTCGGTATATGATTTATCCAATCGGAAAGAACTTGGTCAATTTGCAAAAATGGACCAGATTTTTCCCTGTGGTCCATATGTACTGGGTGTAGATACTACCGGTAAAGTTCATTGTCTCTCTCATAAGGTCGAAGACATTTCCCCGGATAGTGCCGCAGCATGGGCTTGCACCCTCACCAACGTCAAAACCGTGTGGAATGACTGATTAGAATTTCATATTTCAACGCAAAACCCACCGGAGTGCATCGCGCATTCCGGTGGGTTTCTCATTTGGTATTCAGTTCAGCCGACCAATGCTTACCGCTTGGGCATCATCTTGGTCATGCCGCCCATGTAGGGCTGCAGGGCAACGGGGATATTCACGGAGCCGTCTGCGTTCAGGTTGTTTTCGAGGAATGCGATCAGCATACGGGGCGGAGCTACCACGGTGTTGTTCAGCGTGTGAGCCAGATACTTGCCGTTGGCACCGTTGACGCGGATCTTCAGGCGGCGGGCCTGTGCATCACCCAGATTGGAGCAGGAACCGACCTCGAAATACTTCTGCTGACGGGGAGACCATGCTTCCACGTCGCAGGACTTCACCTTCAGGTCGGCCAGGTCGCCGGAGCAGCACTCCAGGGTGCGCACCGGGATGTCCAGCGAACGGAACAGGTCCACGGTGTTCTGCCACAGCTTGTCATACCACATCATGCTGTCTTCGGGCTTACATACGACGACCATTTCCTGTTTTTCGAACTGGTGGATGCGGTACACGCCGCGCTCCTCCAGACCGTGTGCGCCCGTCTCCTTGCGGAAGCAGGGAGAATAGCTGGTCAGGGTGTAGGGCAACTCGGCTTCGGGCACGATCTGGTCGATGAACTTACCAATCATGGAGTGCTCGCTGGTGCCGATCAGGTACAGGTCCTCGCCCTCGATCTTGTACATCATGGCTTCCATTTCGGCGAAGCTCATCACGCCGGTAACAACATTGCTGCGGATCATGAACGGCGGGATGCAGTAGGTGAAACCGCGGTTGATCATGAAGTCACGGGCATAGGTGATCACAGCAGAGTGCAGACGGGCGATGTCA
>JAFTRF010000255.1 GCA_017462405.1 Clostridia bacterium
GGACGATTCCCCCACGGTGTGGGGGAAATGTCACGCAGTGACAAAGGGGGACGGCCGCCGTAAGCGGCTGTCGAGCAAAGCGAGACTGAGAGGGCGAAGTCGGCAACGGCAAAAATCCTCATTTGTGCATCTTGACTATCGACATATCGCATAAGACAGTTTTTCGACAAGCTGCAGCCCCCCGCAAGGGGGCTTTTTTTGTTTTGATGCAATTGCCCGGATCCAGAAAAAGCCGGTCCCGCACACGGCGGAACCGGCTTGATTCGCAAACGATTATTTCTGCTTCAGATGGATGGCGAAGCCGCCGACCTGATCCTTCAGATAAATCAGCACCAGCTTCTTCTTGTCGTTGTACTGTGCGGAATCCCAGTTCAGTTCCACACCGCGGCGCTGCAGATATGCCACCGCGCGATCCATGTAATTGGTACCGATGGCCAGATGACCAAAGGTGCCGGGGCCGACCTGCTTCATGACTTCAATGGCGGTGCCGTTGAAGTAGGAACCCTCGTTCTCCTGTGCGGTAAAGCCGAACAGCGAAGCGAATGCGGCTGCGGTCACAGCGGCCTGTGCGCTGTTTTCGCTGTTGATGCCAACGTGCAGCAGCTCGAAGCCCAGCATGGCTTCCACGGCCTTCTGGGTCAGCTTGCGGATGCCATCAAAATCACCGGCATCGATCATGTCGGCCTTGACCATCCAGCTGCCGCCGCAGGCGATGATCTTGTTGAAATCCAGATAGGACTTCAGATTGGAGGCATCAATTCCGCCGGTGGGCATTAATTTCACGTTGCCGTAGGGGGCGGACATGGCCTTGATCATGGGCAGACCACCGGCTGCCTCGGCGGGGAAGAACTTCACGACTTCCAGACCGAAGGACAGCGCCTGCTCCACGTCGCTGGGATTGGCGCAGCCGGGGGTGATGGGGTAGCCCTTTTCCACGCAGTGCTTCACGACGGTGGGGTTCAGACCGGGGCTGACCAGGAACTTCGCACCGGCATTCATGGCGGCATCCGCCTGCGCGGTGGTCAGCACCGTACCGGCGCCTACCAGCATATCGGGGTAAGCTTCGGTCATGGCCTTGATGGCCTCAGCGGCGCAGGCCGTACGGAAAGTCACCTCGGCGCAGGGCAGACCACCCTCGCACAGGGCCTTGGCCAGCGGAACCGCATCTTCGGCGCGGCTGATTTTGACGACCGGCACGATGCCGATCTCTTGGATTTTCTTCAGAACATCCAGCATACAAAACGTCCTCCAGTTTCAAATTTTCGCGACAGACCTATTATAAGACCATTTTACCAAATTCACAGCGATTGTCAAGGGAAATCGGCCATTTTTCCGGGCGAAGCGCACAAAAAGGCAAAAGAAAACCCCGGAGGGAAATCCCTCCGGGGCAGACGGTTCGGAATAATGTAAGAATCAGACCTTCACGCGGGTACGTGCATCCAGAACGAAGAAGACCATGTTCACAACGGAGACCACAGCAGCCAGAGCGAACACAACGATGCAGGACCAGAAGATGGCCTGGTTGCCATAAGCCAGCAGGGGGGTCACGAAGAAGCAAACGATACCGCCAACACCGAAGACGAGGCCGGACAGCATGGTGATGATCTTGTCAACGCCCTTGTTGAAGCTCATAACGAGCACCAGAATGGTCATAACCAGAGAGGTGATCGGGCCGGTGATGTAGTTGTTGATGTAGTAGTTCTTGCCGATCACGTTGGTGAAGTGCTCCTCGAAGTTCTCGAATTCAACCCAGACGAAGCTCTGGATGGAAGCGGCAACATTCTCGATGGCACCGGTATCCTCGTTGGTCATGGTACCCTTGTAGTAGGGCAGGAACATGAGGATCAGCTGTACCACAGCAAGTGCGGCCAGAGCGTAACCCAGGATCTGGATCAGCGTGGAATAGTTTTTGCTGTTCATAGTTATTACTCCTTTTGTCTTATTTTGCCATAACCGAAAAATCCCGTGCCGGAAGGCAGGAACATCATAAAGCACACGTCAAAACTGCTGCTTACACAATCCACTCCCGGAGCCTGCGTCTACAACCACAAAATCCCTTCCCAAAGACCTCACAGCAAAACACGCAGAACCCCCGGATGAACCGGGCAAGCAACCGTCCGGGCGCATACCATATGAAGACGGTTACGATACGCAAGAATATTATACTTTTTATTTTCGCATTAGTCAATAGGATTCATGAAATACTTACAAAATTTTTTTCCGGAAATCGTTTTTTTGGGCTTTTCGTGAAGAAGATGTGGCTGGTTCCGGAAAAAATCACGAATTTTTTATGAAAAAACAGAAAAAGCATTTACTTTTGGTGCAGAAATTGCTATGATAGAAGCATTGGCAGACTGACCAATGAATGAGGAAAACGGAGGAAGTAAACAATGAATTATCTGCTTTACACATTGGCTGTGGTGGCAGGCTATCTGATTGGCTCCATCAGCTGTTCGGTAGTGCTGACCAAACTGCATTACAAAACCGACGTCCGCACGCAGGGCAGCGGCAATGCCGGCGCGACCAACGTGGCACGCGTGTTCGGCATGAAGGCCGGTGTGCTGACGCTGCTGGGTGATGTGCTGAAGACGGTAGTGTCGATGCTCATCGGTAAGCTGCTGGGCGGCGATGTAGGCCTGGCACTGGCTGGCGGCGCCTGCCTGATCGGTCACGCATGGCCGATTTACTTCAAGTTCAAGGGCGGCAAGGGAATTTCCGTCGGTGCCGGTCTGGCGCTGATGGTAGACTGGCGGATTCTGGTGATCATCGCATCCGTGTTCGCCATCGTGTTTATCCTGACCCGCATCGTGTCGGCCGCATCGGTCTGCGCTGCGGTGTCGATCGTACCGGCGGTCCTGATCGTCGGCGCACCGCTGGCTCCCACGATCATGATCTGCTGCGCCGGTCCGCTGGTCATCTGGCTGCACCGCAGCAACATCGTCCGCCTGATCAAGGGCGAAGAAAAGAAATTCGTTCCCAAGAGCAAATCCAAATAAGCATTCCGCAGTCCGGTCCGACAGCCCCTTCCGATGGAGGGGCTGTTTTTGTTTGCAGCAGCTGTGAATCAGAATAAAAGCAAGGAGGCGCCCGGCGCTTTACCTCACACGCTTCCTCTAAACGGCTTTACTTTTTCAACCGGATGTGATATACTACGGGGGTACGCACAAATTATGCAAAATTTTTCAGCGGAAGGAGTGATGTGCTTGATCCGCAGA
>JAFTRF010000256.1 GCA_017462405.1 Clostridia bacterium
CCCATCGGAATTGCGCATTCCCACAAGTGCCAGACGTGCCGCATTAAACACAAATTTTACGAGGATAAGCGACAAACACACGCCGCAACCGATGGCTTGTTCTTCACACGACACATGAGGCGCCATCTGAACCGTATGTTGAATGCCGCCGATCATGCCGTATGTCCACCATGCGCCCCAGATGCCGTAATACAATACCAGCCACAGCACCTGCACCAGAATAGCCGCACACTGCTGTTTCCGGTTCTCAAATATGCGCTCCGATGCATCATGAATGCTGCACTTGTGCATTTCTTCCACCCGCACGGTACTCTTTGTCCATACTGTCGCCAGATAGCTTTCGTATTCCTTCTGCATCAGCCGCAGATGCAGCGATGCATCACCTTTCTGTGTGGAAATCTGTACGGTGGCACGGTATGTGCCGTTGTAAAATTGACAGTAGGGCGCAAACAGCTGAATGGGTATGTGCTTGTATTTGCCATATCCCTCTGCAAACAGACCGCGCGGCATCACATCCAGTACGGATGGCTGCGGACGCTTGCCGAACCGAATTTCCAGCTGATGCTCGCCCTCCGTGGTTTTCCATACGGACTGCCAGCACGTGTCGGTCTTGCCGCTGTAAATGACCGCATCGTCCCACCGGACGGTAATGTACCGGTCCACGTTGGCAATTTTCAAATGGAATTGTTTCATAAGCGCTTCCCCCATTATGGTTCGTCGCACCAGAAAGCACCCGTGATCCGTTTCAGTTCGGCAACGGTTTTGTCGATCAGATCACTATAGCATTTCATCATAAAGATCGAAGCACTTGTCCATATGCAGATCCCGATCGGATTTATGTGGTACAGTACACCCCACAACGCTACCGGAAATAACCACACCTGCCATAGTGCAGGATACAACCAGACATCCAGCACCATCTGACCATTTTCCTTGCAGATGAATTGCCCCCGGAATTCCACCGTCAACGGAAAACCGCCGCGGCCGCCGGTACAGTCCCATTCGTTTTCACGGAGTTCAAATCCCCGGATGCGCATATCGTCTCGCTTCTTGAAGTGAATCCCGGCGGAATACGGCTGCAGATTCGACGAAACGGAACGGTCAATGGCCGCAAGCGCACGGTCAAGGTCATTGCATGGAATCTCATATCTGAACATGGTTTTATCCCCTTTCCCCTGATAAAATAAATTTTGCTTTGTCTTTGTTTTTATTATAACACAGGATATTTTTTGAAACAATCGCAATTTTTCCCGTATTTCGTACATACGAGATTTTTTTGCAGGCCACCCATCATGCCAGCGTCCAGCGATGCGCTCTCCGCTTCGTTATTCCTGCAGCACTTCTGCAATAAATTGCGGTAAACCGGGCCATTGCGTCAAAATTTCCGGTGCTTCGTGGCTGACCCGGACGATGCACCCGTTGGTACAGCGCAAGACCACATCCCCGTCCGGGCAAACTGCAAACACGATGCCTTCCGGCTTCTCTTGCAGCAATTCTTCCGCTGCCCACTGTTTTTGCAAGTCCGCCGTTTCTTCCATCATCCGGGCACAGGACAGCAATTCATATTCTTCGGACAGATAGCCTCCGTCTGCAACACGGCAGAACGGGATCAACGGGCTGCACACGGTTTCCGCCGCTGCTTCTGCGCCGGATTTCGATAAGCCCTTCCGGAAATCTTCCTTTCGTTCCTGCTTCGCTTTCCGCAGCAGCTTCAGCGCATCCTTTTCCGAAATGACCCGGCGTGGACGGCCCGCAGATTTTATGTTTTCATATGCCCGGAGCAGTTGTTCCCGGATCTCTTTCGACGGCGGCGACATACGCACCGTATTTCGCACGTCATATCCAACGGGAAATGCATCCACTACCGGGACCGGCATCAGCATGGAAGCAGTCAGCGCTTTGCGCTGAAGCAGCATCTCTGCGGTATCTTTATGTATAAGAATATACTGCGCTCCCAGATCCGTGTACGTTTCGGCAAGAGCAGCACCGGCAAAACCATTTTCGGGCAGTTCCGACGCCCGAAAGCAATCCGGCACAGCAATATTCAATTCTCCGAAAATTTCTGCAAGCCGGGGAAGCGCACCGCCCAAATCATATATTTTTTGCATTTGGCTGGAATCGGCGGCACAGCTTTCTTTTGCTGTATAACAAAAATGGCTTCTTGCGAGATGCGGCACCGTGTGTTTGGGGTAAATGTGGAAATATTGCGGTGCTTCGTATTTTCCTTTGTCTTGCGCCCAGCAAAAATCCACGTCATTCCGGTCTGCTGCAATGCACACATCCCGGAATTTTTCCGGGACCAACGTGTATTCGCACCATCTTTTTGGCGATACCGTCCACTCCCGGAATGCCTTGACCGAAACAATCTGCACCTGTTCCCCGTTGTCCGACGGTACCTTCTGTCGTTCGTCGATGAAGCCTTCCCTGGCATCTGCGAGGCGGATCGCATACCATGTGCTTTCCGGGTCCGTAAACGTCCGGGTATACCATCCGCGGGCGCGCCAATGATTTTCTTTGCAGAATTGTTCAATGGCGGTCAGAATTTCTTCGGCCCGCGGCGAAGCCAGATCCAGCTTGCTCCACCCCACGCAATCGCATTTCAATCCCAGCGAATGCACGAACGCAATATTTTCCCGGCATTTTTCATCCAGATCATGGATCATCGTTCCGGGCTTGTCGAGGATCCACAGGAGTTTCTCGGTGTATTTCATGGTGTTCACCTCTTGCATTTTTGCTGTTGTTACAGGCTGCGCTTTATCTTGATTTTATTATATCACAGGACATTCCCCGAAACAAGAACAACCTCCTGATCTTGCTCCGGTACGGAATTGGTATCGGGTCAGGATCAAGGAGGTTGTTCATGTCATTGATTTTGCTGCATCTTTGTTCCCGGAATATATTTCCACCACAGCATACTCCGGCGGATTACTCAACCTGCGCAACTGTAAAACGCTGAAAACGAATATGCAAGAAAAAATCTCCCGCTGCAGGATCGCACCGCAGCAGGAGATCTTTTCTTACCCGGAAAATATATCTCAGCCGAAGTATTCGCCGACGATGCATTCACCGGTAGTATATTTTATTCTTCCTCCTTTCCTTCCGGAGAAAACAATTCCAGAAGATACAGATCATCATCATTGGAGCGCATACCGTTCAGGCGGTTGGTAAGCAGACTCATCGCTTTGTTGATGTAGGTCATGATTTCCGTTTTATATTGGGCGGACAGATGATTGACCGCATCCAATATGCGGTCCCGCAGAATCAGATTCCAGTCATCCGCCGGTGTGTAGAGCAGGCCGAGATTTCCCATGATCAGCACAATTTGCTGACGCTGCAGTACGGTATTTTGCAGGTGGTTCATCAGCATCTCCATCAGCTCCTCGCGGGTGCTTGCACAGATGCAATCCGGATTCCGGACTAAAAGCACACCCATCGCTTTCAGCGATTCCTGCATTGCCGGACTGTTGGCTTTGAGATCGTTTTTCGTGTGTGCTACAATCCATTCCGGCTCAACGCCCAGCCGGGACAGTGCAACCAGCAGTTCGCTCCGATAACGGGAATCCTGAGACAGCTTCATCAGCAGATCTCTGTCGTACGTATTGCCACAAACAGACAATACAAGAATGTGCGACTTGATCAGGTTCACGTCAAAGGCATTCATGCTCAGGTTGTTGACCGCATTGCGAAGCCGCCGGCGGGCAAATGCCGCCAGGATCTTCCGTTCCGGATCGGTCCAGTTCTGGCAGAGGTGGCGGGACAGAGTGATCAGATTCCGTTCCAGCGCTTTGCTGAAGCACGATTCCAACTCCCGGAGGATCGGTGTCGAAAAATCGCCAGGGTTGCCGCAAGTCCGGATGGCATTGATGCTGGAATGAATCTTGCGGATGATTTCCGACTTGTTGTGAGTCCCATGGAGGCCGCCCCGCTCTCTTTTGTCCAGCTGCTGAACCAGATTCTTCAGTCTGCCGATTTCATTGTATGGCTGCAGTACGGCGCCGGAAGGTGCAATGACACGCGTTCCATGACTGTTCTTTTTGGCTGAATCTCTGGACAGGCTGATTTCCACCTCCCGCTCCCCCATGTCTGTCTTGGCATGAATGGAAAGCACACCGTTCAGACTCAGCTTGAAAATCAACGATACATTCATCTCTTTGCGGGCAATTGCAGGAAAGCAGACGACACCGGAAGCAATCGTGGTATAGGCATCGCCGTGCTTCTCCTGAATGGGAAATTCAAACCGGTTAAATACGCCTCCTTCCATCCGCAGACCGGTAATTTCCTTTGACACATACGGCAGATCCTGACCGGCCTCGGCAATGCAGATGGGCGTTGCTGCATTCCGAAGACCGAAGTAAAGGGATTCGTTGAGGGTATTGGACACCGTCTGAATGCCGCGCGGCACACCGCCGGACATGCCCGGTACGGTGTCCGGCTGATCGGACGCGGACTTAAAGTCCTCAAAGCCTACGCGGTTCATCAGCTTTTTGCCCTGCTGCAGGTAATAATGGTAAATCGCCGCACCCTTGGAAACCGAAAGATCCGGATCGCTGATGGACGTGACCCGGAAACCAAAGAATTCGTTCAGGCGCTCCACGATCATGTACAGCTTGGACATACCTCCGTTCAGGATCACCATATCAACGGTGATATCCGGCGTATTCAACTTTTTTGCTGCTCGATGCAGCACATCCAGTACCGGATAAATAATATCTGCGGTCACCGGAAGCTGCGGAAACTTTTTGTAATCCGCAAATGTGTGTTCCCATCCCATCAAAGGACGGAGGCAGCTTTCAATTTCTTCTCTGGTGATGTAATCTTCGTAGCTGTATCCTCTCGGCATAATGCCGCCAAACTGGTAGGAATGGCCCCGCGGAACTTCCAGCCCACGTTTTTTGGCAGACGAGATGTGGTCACTGGCCTCCTCCTTTACTTTTGCCGCATAGCCTTTCAGATAGCTCATGACCGCATCCCGGTCATTCTGGATCTGCCGGTGCATATCCGGTTCGTCCGCGTATGCATCGAGGTATTTCCGGTACATCAGTTCTGCCAGCTTCTGATCCATGACATCGCCGGCAGTTGTCGAATAGCGGTTGGTTGCAAGGCCTCTCAGCCGGAACAGTTCCGGATTGTCCGGTGCTGTCTGCACCTGATGCAGCGTGATATCCAGTGTGCCGCCGCCGATGTCGTAGACCAGCACATTTTTGGGCGTGGAGAAGTCCTGCCTCAGAGCCAATTCCCCGTTGGCCTGCTGATGCAGCGCACAGTACATGACGGCTTCCGGCTCGGACAAAAACATCTCGTCACTGACGGACAGACCGGCCTTTGCCGCAGCCAGCTTCGTCGCATTCCGCTGGGCGACCGAGTAACTGGCAGGCACCGTGATCACCGCACGATCCGGACGCACAAAATAAAAGCTTTCCACCGAATTCAGGATCGTCGTCAGGATTCTGGCGGATACGTCGTGGGGTGTCTGATCCGGACATTTCGGATCCCAGTTCGGATAAGATAAGCGTTCATTGCCCATCTGACTTTTCACGGACAGGGCCGTGGAAAAATTCTGGATCTTGGCCCGCTCTTTGGCGGCATCTCCAACGATGACGGCATAATCAAGCTCTTTCTGATAAAACACGGCGGATGGGATGGTATTTTCACGCTTGGGACGGAATCCGCCCAATTTGTTGATGTCGGTGGGGCGCTCGATCGGCACCGACACGGCACGGATCGTATTGCCCCGTTCATCGATGATGGCGGCGGCAGAGTTGGTCGTACCAAGGTCAATGCCCATGCAAAGATCGGTCATCATGTGTTCCATCGTAAAAACTCCTTTGAATTAAAATTTCTCCGTTTCGACTACACGGGGGTAGGAAATGATAATGTGATGTTCTTCTATCTGCCATCCGGGGGAAACGACCCGGACACGCTTCACGTCGGCGTCACTGTCAAAGGGAGAGCCCTCGTACTGCAGTTCGCCGATTTCCTGTACGGTTACATCGAGCACGGTATCTACCATCATAATGGGGCTGACACCATAGTCATTGACAAACTCGATCATGTGACGGATGAGCGACTGTACGCTGTGTAATTCCACCGGAACGCGCATCCGCTTTTCCCGCAGCTTTTGAAAGCCGTTCTGGGCGGACTGAAGCAGGTCAAGGATATAGCCGTAACGCTGCGAGTTCAGATTGGAAAAGAAAATTTCCTGTTCCTCTGTTCTGCTGTGTTCCAGACGTTCGTCAAAGCTGTCCTGCATGCTGCGGAGCATCGCACGAGTGCGCTCAAGATCGTTTTTCAGCTTCGCGACCGGGTCGATCGCGACGGCATTGCCGGAATAGCTGTTGAGGTATTCCTCCACCGCATCGGCAATTTCATCCAGGCACTCTGCGGAAAATTCCCGGTTGAGCCGGAGCGCAGCCTGCTGTGTGTCGGAATCCAGCTGATCGGCAAGGTGATGGCGCAGCAGCTGGAAAATTGCCCGCTTGGCAGTCTTTCCGGTCTGCTCGGTACAGGTTTTGCGGTACTCCTGAACGGCAGCACTGTCCCCCTCCAACGCATTCAGCAGTACGGCGCAGACTTCTGTGGCGAATGCCAAGATTTTCTTCCGCTCCGGAACGTTTCCCAAGCGCATCTTTTTGTACATTTTGATGACATCGTCTCCCCCGAAAGTCTTTCCATCGGCTGCGGGAGACTGATTAAGCCGCGTAGCAATCTCGCGCGGTTCCTCATTGGGATAACATGCGGAAAGGCAGAGTACCATGTTTTCATGACGGAACGGGTGCTTCTGCCGGGAAGACACTTCCCGGATAATGGCCTGAAGTCTTTGAGTCAGTTCGGTATGTTTCATCGTTCATCATCCTCGATTCTGTTTATTTGGTATATTCGATGCAATAAGGTGTATCCAGTTCCGGATAGATGACATCCACCGGAGCCAGGTCTGCGCGGAGCTGCTGGTCGTAGCGGCCATCGCGGTCCGCCGGGGCGTGTACCACAAGGACGGTAGCCGGATGCAATCTGCGCATCAGCGCCACGCAATCCGGGTAATCTGCGTGCAGACTGAAATTTCCCTCGATCACGTGCCGGAAACGGCGACTGCCCTGTGTTCCGCCGATGTGGACGGAGGGACGGTTGCTCTGCCCGCTCCAGCAGGATTCCGGATAAAACTGCGGGCGCTGTGCAGGCAGATGTTGTCCGCACAGCTTATCGGTCAGTTCCCAGATGTCGCGTTCCAGATAAACGGGGATATCCGGACAAACGTCTGCCACATGGTGAGCAAGTTCGAGTCCCTTGGTTGCTTGAGGCGCCCGGATATACAGCGGCTCCCCGTGGGCCTCGCAGAGCCGGACGGCCCGTTCGATCCCGGACAGGGCACTGTATGGGCTGTATCTGGGGTGTTTGGCGTGCAGTCCGCACATCAGAACGGTCTGCGGTTTTACGAAGGGCGGCAGATATGCGCCTTGCGTCAGGCGCGTATCGTGACAGGAGAAATCCCCGGTGTACAGGAAGGTTTCGTGTTGGCCTTCGATGTAAATCATCGCCGCACCCGGCACATGCCCCGCTTCAAAAAAGGTGATCTGCAGCGGGCCAAGCTGAAAGCTGCTCCGAAACGGAACGGTCCGGATGTGCTGGAGTGCGGTCAGCTGTGCCGATTCGCGGCCAAAGCGTTTGAACAGGGTTTCGTCTTTCAGATAAGGCAACGGACGCTCCAGCAGCAGATTATCCAGCAAGGCAACCGTCAGCTGAGAAGCGTATACCCGCATATCGGCCATAGACAGTAAGTCCGGCAGTGCGCCTGCGTGGTCAGAATGTCCGTGTGAAAGCAGAACAGCATCCAACTGGGAGAGCGACGACAGTTCTCCGCTTCGCAGGAGAAAATCAAAATCAGGTAACAGACGCTTTGTTCTGCGGAAGTCTGTTCCGCAATCCAGCAGCAGGTTCACCCCCTCCATGTGCAAAAAATAACAGCTTGCTCCTACATAATCGGTGCCGCCCAAGGCAATGAGTTTCATGTAAATACCACTCCTTTCTGATACCGGACATCGGTTCCGGTGTCCATTCTGGTCTGGGGCTGTTTTTCGTGACTGATCCGCATCCCTCCCGTTCTCAAGATCTTTTTACACCGTGGATCGCTCCTTCGGTACCGCTGGCCGCCATACCGGATGCCCTCCGTTGATATTATCTTAGCATTCCCGGCATCCCCGAAGAACAAGGGGGGGCAATAAAAAAAGGGCCTCATTTCTGAGGTCCTGAAGATTTTTTTCATGGGATCAAATATAATTGATCGTGAAAGCGTTTCCGGCTGAAATACATCCATTGCTGTGCTGATGCAGCTTCCATGGCAAAAGCGTCGATTTTTCTTGAAATCCCTTGCTTTTCCATACAAAATGGACTATAATATTGACAACAAAAATCTCGGTATCCTCCGTTTTGTGGATGATCTGAGCACGGTCGGTCATCCGGACAAAAGCACTTGCACGAATTGATTTCTGCTGCACATTTCGTGAACGAGTGAAAACAAGCGGATTTGTTGATTGACAAGTGCCCGGAACCCTTGCAAACGAAGGGTTCCGGGCACTTTTGTTGTAAATGCATCGTAAGGAGTATGATTATGTTCGAGAATCTGATTGACCACATCAACGACGCGCTGTACAGCTATGTGCTGATCATCCTGCTGGTCGCTGGCGGTATTTACTTTACCGTCCGCACCCGCTTCGCCCAGTTCCGCCTGCTGGGACAGCAATTCAAGGCGGTCACTGAAAAGACCAGCGAAAACGGTGTCTCCTCCTTCCAGGCACTGATGGTGTCCACCGCCTCCCGCGTAGGTACCGGCAACATCATCGGTGTGGCCACGGCGCTGTGTCTCGGCGGCTTCGGCAGTGTGTTCTGGATGTGGCTCATCGCCATCATCGGCGCAGCTTCGGCCTTTGTGGAAAGTACGCTGGCACAGATCTACAAAAAGCGCGGCATTGACGGCTGCTACGGCGGTCCCGCCTATTACATCGAAGCGGCCACCAAGCGGAAATGGCTGGCGGTGCTGTTCTCCGTCTTTCTGGTTCTGACCTACGGCTTCGGCTTCAATATGCTGGCCTCCTATAACCTGCAGTCCACCTTCTCCTCCTACAGCTTTTACGATGCATCCGTCACCCCGTGGATCATCGGCTTTATCACCGCGGCGCTGGTAGGTTACTGCCTGATCGGCGGCGGCAAGCGCATTGTGTCGGTCACCAGTTTTCTGGTGCCGATCATGGGTGCGGTGTACATTCTGGTTGCCATCGTCCTCAGCGTCATCCATTACAAGGCGCTGCCCGGTATTTTCGAGCAGATTTTCGCCAATGCTTTTGACATGCAGGCCATTTTCGGCGGTTTCAGCGGTTCGTGCGTGATGTACGGCATCAAGCGCGGTCTGTTCTCCAACGAGGCCGGTGTGGGTTCTGCCCCCAACGCATCGGCATCCGCTGACGTTGCACATCCCGCCAAGCAGGGTCTGGTGCAGGTGCTGTCGGTATTCATCGACACGCTGCTGGTATGCACCGCTACGGCATTCATGTGCATGACCTCCGGCGTGACCCCGCCCACCGACAGCGATCTGGCGGCCGCCTATGTGCAGGATGCCCTCAGCGCTTCGCTGGGTAATCTTGGTCCGGTTTTTGTCACCGTCGCCATGATTCTGTTTGCATTTACCACCCTGCTGGGCAACCTGTTCTATGTGGACAAGACCATCAACTACCTGCTTGGCAAGGAGCCCAGCAAGTTCTTCCGCAATATTTGCTATGTGATTGCGTCGGTGGTGATCTTCATCGGTGCAGGTCTGAGCGCGGATCTGCTTTGGGGCATTGCCGATGTACTGATGGGCGGCATGACCCTCATCAATATGCCGGTGATCCTGTACCTTGGCAAGTATGCCATCCGCGCACTGAAAAATTATGAGGCGCAGATCAAGTCGGGCGAAGATGTTTCTTTCCGTGCGAAGGACATCGGCCTGCCCCACAAGACGGATTACTGGAATTGAGAAAACAGATCCCCATGCAGCATACATAAAACACAAAGGGTATACCG
>JAFTRF010000257.1 GCA_017462405.1 Clostridia bacterium
CAAATGTGGTGCGATCGGATAAAGCGGTATGTGCGAATATTCGGTTTGCCCCTGCATTTCGGGAAGGAGGACCCCTGTGCAGACCATATTCAAACGCTACGAAATCAAGTATCTGCTTGACCGGGCACAGCAGGCGCGGCTGATGGAACGGATGGCACCGTATATGGTGCCGGACGAATACGGCGAAACGGTCATCCGGAACATTTATTTCGATACGGACAATTACCGCCTGATCCGCCGCTCCATGGAACGCCCGGCCTACAAGGAAAAATTGAGGATCCGCAGCTACCGGAAAGTCGGACCGGACGGCATGGTATTTGTGGAACTGAAGAAAAAATACCAATCCGTCGTATATAAGCGCAGGCTGTCGCTGCCGGAACAGACTGCTATGGATTGGATGTGTGGCCGGATTTCCATGCCGCTGCATACCCAGATGGCTGAAGAAATCGAATATTTCCGGACCTATTATGCGGTGCTGCATCCGACGATCTTTTTGTCGTATCGGCGGGCTGCCTTTTACGATGTACGGGCAGACGGCTTCCGGATGACCTTCGACGAAGACATCCGCGCGCGGCAAAGTGAACTGACATTGCAGGCAGAGCCGGGTGGCGTCTTGCTGATGCCGGAGGATCGGGTACTGCTGGAAGTCAAGTGCAACGGCGGAATGCCGCTGTGGCTGACGCATTTTCTGACGGAGGAGCGCATTTATAAAACCTCCTTTTCCAAGTACGGTAAAGCATACGAAACGCATATTTATCCTGACATCAAAGGTGTATAAAGGAGTATCATGTTATGATGGACAAAATATTTCATGGGCTGTTTGATGCGGAATCCGCCGCAATCATTGAAGTGAGCGACTTTCTGCTGTGCATCGGCGTGTCGCTGGTGTTGGGGCTGGTACTGGCGCTGACCTGCACCTGGCACAGCCGCAGTACCCGCAGCTTCCTGATGACGCTGGCTCTGTTGCCTGCCGTGGTGTGCGTGGTCATCATGATGGTCAACGGCAATGTGGGGGCCGGCGTGGCGGTGGCCGGTGCATTCAGTCTGGTACGATTCCGCTCCGCGGCCGGCAGTGCGCGGGAAATCACCCTGCTGTTTCTGGCAATGGGTGCCGGATTGATCACCGGTATGGGCTATCTGGGCTTTGCGGCATTGTTTACAGCCGTAATGTGTCTGATGACGCTGCTGTATACCCGGCTGGACTTCGGCACGGAACGCAATGCCCGGATCTATAAAACGCTGCACATCACTATTCCGGAGGATCTGGACTACGATCAGGTATTTGAACAGATTTTCAAGCAGTATGCCGTCCATTGGGAACTGGTGCGGGTCAAAACCACCAACATGGGCAGCCTGTTCCGGCTGACGTACAATCTGACCATGAAGGAGCCGGCACTGGAAAAGGAAATGATCGATAAACTGCGGTGCCGCAACGGGAATCTGGAAATCAGCGTTTCCCGCCAGGAAACCACCGCCGCAGAGTTGTAATAAGGAGGAACACATTGATGAAAACAAAGTTGTGTGCATTGCTGCTGTGCGGCGCATTACTGCTGACGGGGTGCGGGAAGACCGGTGGCGAAGGCGGCGAAGAAGGCACCTCCTCCGTGGTGTCGGCCAGCCCGCTTGATACCAGCAGTATTTTCTCGGACCGGGACACGAAAACGGATTATGATGAAAGCAAAAGCGTGGAAATCACGCTCAATGGCACGACCATCACGGCAAACTCGTCGGCAGTGACCGTGGACGGAAATACGGCGACCATCACCAAGGAAGGCACGTATGTGCTGTCTGGCGCATTGGACAACGGTATGATTATTGTGAATACACCGAAAGCAGACAAAGTTCAGCTGGTATTCAACGGGGTATCCATCCACAGCGAAGCCGACGCACCGCTGTATATCCTGCAGACGGACAAAGTCTTTCTGACGCTGGCAGAAAATACGGAGAATACCCTCTCCAACGGCGGCAGCTTTACGGTCCGCGATGACAACAACATCGATGCCGTAATTTTCTCCAAAGAGGATCTGACCATCAACGGCAGCGGCAAGCTGACCGTCCAGTCTCCGGCCGGACACGGCATCGTTTCCAAAGATGAATTGACCATCACCGGCGGTACACTGGATATCCAGTCGTCCGGTCACGGGCTGACCGGCAAGGATGGCATCGGGCTGGACAATACGGTGCTGACCGTGGCTGCAGGCAAGGACGGCATCCACGCCGAGCACGACGAGGACACGACCAAAGGCTACGTTTATATCAAAAACGGACAGTACAAGATCACCGCCGAAGGCGACGGCATCAGCGCATCGGCGCAGCTGCAGATCGATGACGGTACCTTTGATATCATCACCGGCGGCGGCAGCGAAAATGGCGACAAGCAGACCTCCGATAACTGGGGCGGTTTCCCCGGCGGCGGTATGGGCGGTGGCATGGGCGGTGGTACCCGCCCGAACCGACCCGGCGGACGGGCGGTGACCGATACCACCACGACTGACAGCACCAGCATCAAAGGACTCAAGGCTACCAACGGGCTGACCATCGGCGGCGGCACCTTTACCTTAAATTGTGCGGACGATGCGGTACACGGCAACAGCGATGTGACCGTTTCCGGTGGCAGCTTCACCATTGCGACCGGTGATGACGGCTTCCATGCGGACAATACGCTGACCATTGCCGGTGGTACCATCGTGATTACGGAAAGCTACGAAGGGCTGGAGGGCCTGCATGTGGTCGTTTCCGGCGGTGACATCCGTTCCAAATCCTCCGATGACGGCATCAATGCCGCCGGCGGTACCGACCAGAGCGGCATGGGCGGTATCCGTGAGGACCAGTTCGGCGGCGGTCGTCCCGGCGGTATGGGCGGTCCCGGTGGCATGGGTAGTGCTTCCAACGGCAGCATCACCATTTCCGGCGGCAAGGTATATATCAACGCCTCTGGTGACGGCATCGATGCCAACGGCACGCTGAAAATTACCGGCGGCTATACCGTAGTCTGTGGTCCTACGCAGGGCGACACCGCTACGCTCGACTACGATACCAGTGCCGTCATCAGCGGTGGCACCTTCATCGGTACCGGTGCATCCGGCATGGCGCAGACCTTCAGCAGCAGTGAAAATCAGGGTGTGATCGCCATCAGCGTGGGCAACCGTACAGCCGGTACGACGTTTACGCTGACCAATGCGGCGGGCGAAAAGATCATCGACGCGTTTGCACCGGAGTTGTCTTACGCCGTGGTCATTCTCAGTACGCCGGACATCCGCAAAGGCGAAAGCTATACCATTACGGTCGGCAGCAATACCGGCACCTTTGAAGCCGATTAAACCCGCATAAAACCAAAGCCTGCATCGGGAGAAATTCCCCGCTGCAGGCTTTTTTGCATCATTCCGGAATATAAATGGACGAGGTGGTTTTATGCAGCAGAAAATGATGTTGAGATCCGTTCGTCCGGTGCAGAACTCTCCGGAGACAGACCCCGAACCGATCGAAGCGGTATTGCTCCGCGGAATATTGATGGCTTTTGCGGCAGAGGGCCTGCTGACAGAGCAGCAGGCACGTAAAGCCATCGGACGCATGGAGCGGGAGGTGAGTACATGATGGTTGCGGTTTATTGCCGGGTATCCACCGGACGACCGGAGCAAAGCACATCTTTTGAAAATCAGCAAAGCTATTTTCAGGCATACATCCGTCAGCATCCGGAATGGACGCTGTATCAGATATATGCCGACGAAGGAATCACCGGCACCTCCGTGAGCGCTCGTCCGGCGTTTCAGCAAATGCTTCGGGATGCAGAAGCCGGACGATTCGGGCTGATTCTGACCAAGGAAATCAGCCGATTTTCCCGGAATCTACTGGACACCATTGCCTGTACCCGATTCCTGCGTGAAATGGGGGTGGGTGTGCTGTTTTTAGGCAACGGCATCCATACCCTGCGTAGCGACGGCGAACTACAGCTGGCACTGTTTGCATCCATCGCACAGGAGGAAAGCCGGGCCATTTCGGCCCGTGTCAAATGGGGACAGACCCGCCAGATGGAAAAAGGTGTGGTATTTGGGCGGTCGCTGCTGGGCTATCGGGTGCAAAACGGGCAGCTGCACATCGAACCGGCCGAAGCGGAGGTCGTGCGGCTGATTTTCCACAAATACGTCACAGAACAAAAAGGCACGACCGTCATTGCGCGGGAACTGCAGAAGGCGGGGGTGTGCAATGGACGCGGCAGTACGGTCTGGTCACCGGGGTACATCCGGAAGATCCTCCGGAACGAAAAATACGCAGGCGATCTGGTGCAGAAAAAGACGTTCACCCCGGATTATCTGACCCATGCCCGGCGGAGCAATCACGGTGAAGAACCGCTCATCCGGCTGACCGGTCACCATGAAGCCATCGTGGAGCGGGCAATGTGGGACGCAGCACAGCAGGAACGGGTGGCGCGGCGGCGCACCGCAGACCATGCACCGGGGCGGCGATTTTTTCTGTCCGGTAAAGTGAAATGCGGTCTTTGCGGTGGAAATTTTGTCGCCCGTACCCGGTACCGGAAGCAAGGACCCTTCCGCTGCTGGTGCTGTGCGCAGGCTGTGCAGTCCCGGTGCGGCAACCGCTTTGCGTTGCGGGAGTCCACCGCCCGCGACATCCTCCGGCAAACCATCGCTGCCGCTTGTCCGGACGTGTCCTCCATCTGCGCGAAAGCGGCCGGGCTGGCGGCACTGCCGCAGCCTCCGGCGGATGGCGCACAACGACAGGCGCAGAAAATCCGGCGGGTCGTCGATCTGTATGCGGACGGGCAGATTGATCGCGCAGAACTGGATGCATTGCTGGAAATTTACCGCCGCCAGCAGCAGGCACAGACCACAGCGACTGCCGTACAGACCCCGGAGACGCTGCAGCAGACAGCGCAGGCGTGGCTGTCGGGCGAAGCTGACAGCGATACCCTGTACAAAGCCGTTCTGGCGGGAATGACGGTACATCCCGCCCGTGTAGAAGTGCGGCTGAACGGAAGCGGGGCAGAATATCTTTTTGTGTCGGATGCGTGAGGAAGAAGTTTCCGGTTTTACGGAAAGAACCTTGCAATATGGTCAAAAAAAGGGTATAATTAGAACACGATTTTATGGTCCCGAACAGAAAGGAGCATCCGGATGAAAACACAGTACCGAAAAGTACGAAAATACATCTCGCTGGTGGAAAGCACCATGTACCGCAATGTGCGGCCGTTGGAAAATGTGACCTACGTTCATTGCGGCTACAAGGAAAGCAACACCCCGCCGCCCCTGACGGATTTTGCGCCGTATACGCTGGGCGAGCCGTGGGGAACCGGCCCGGACAGTCAGGCGTGGTTCCATTTTACGTTGCATATCCCGGAGGAAATGCGAAGCGCACCGGTGCAGCTGCTCTTCCATTCGGATTTTGACGGCAAATTCGGCGTAGGCAGCACCCCGCAGTTTTTACTGTACATCAACGGTGAGATCCGGCAGGGCATGGACACCCGGCATATCGAGTGCGTACTGGATGAAGGATGTACCGATGCCGATGTGTATGTGTATGCATATACCGGTCCCCGGACCCCCAGTGTGAAATGCTTCGGCAGCATCCGCAACGTCAATACGGACGCCAAAGACCTGTATTACGATCTGGCTGCCCCGGTACAGATGCTGGATTTCATGGACGAAAACAGCAGAGAATATGCGGAAATCCTGCGTTATCTGCATACGGCGGTGTCGATGCTGGACCTGTATGATCTGGATTCCGAGGAATACATGGCATCGGTCCGTGCGGCACATACCTACATGACCGACGAATTTTATGGCAAATACTGCAGCCCGCAGCCGGTCGATGTATCCTGCATCGGTCATACCCACATCGACTGCGCATGGCTGTGGACGCTGCGGCAGTCCCGTGAAAAGGCACAGCGCTCCTTTGCGACGGTGCTGAAGCTGATGGAAGAATACCCCGACTACAAGTTCATGTCCTCTCAGCCGCTGCTGTACCAGTTCGTGAAAGAAGAGGCGCCGGAACTGTATGAAAAAATCAAAGAGCGGGTGGCCGAGGGCCGCTGGGAATGCGAAGGTGGTATGTGGGTCGAGGCCGACTGCAACCTGTCCTCCGGTGAATCGCTGGTACGTCAGCTGATGTACGGCAAGCGCTTTTTTCGGGAGGAATTCGGCAAGGACAACCACATCCTGTGGCTGCCGGACGTGTTCGGCTATTCTGCTGCATTGCCGCAGATCCTCCGCAAGAGCGGTGTGGATTGGTTTGTCACTTCGAAAATCGGCTGGAACGATGTCAACCAGATGCCGTACGATACCTTCCGCTGGCGCGGTCTGGACGGCACGGAGATCAATACGTACTTCCTGACGGCACAGGATCAGGAGCGCGGCAAAGCGCCGATCCGCCAGAGTACCTACAACGGCTACATTGATGCCAAGATGCTGGCAGGTACGTGGAACCGCTATCAGCAGAAAAATCTGAACAACAACGTCCTGCTGACGTATGGCTACGGCGACGGCGGCGGCGGTCCGACCCGCTACCATCTGGAGATGGCGAAGCGGCTGAGCAAGGGTGTGCCCGGTCTGCCGAATGCCCGTCTGACGACGGCATCCGAGGCGCTGACCGAGGTGGAAAAGAACATCCGTGCCAATCCGCATCTGCTGCCTACGTGGTACGGCGAACTGTACCTCGAATACCATCGCGGTACTTATACCTCCATTGCCAAAAACAAGAAAAACAACCGCAAGAGCGAATTCCTGTATCAGAACGCCGAAAAGATGGCGGTGCTGGGCAAGCTGCTGCGGGGCAGCACTTTCCCGAAGGCGGACCTGCGCCGCGGCTGGGAGATGCTGCTGACCAACCAGTTCCACGACATCATCCCCGGTTCTTCCATCGGGCCGGTGTATGACCAGAGCGACCTTGACTATGCATGGCTGATGAAGCTGGCGGCAGACATTGAGGCACAGGAAAAGAACGCCATTGCCGGGCAGATCGCCGCGGACAAGGGCGTGGTGGTCTTCAACGCGAACGGCTTTACGGCCGACGGCTATGTGAATGTGGACGGGCAGACGGCCTATGTGACCGGCATCGCACCCAATGGCTACACAACGGTATCGGAGATGCAGACGGACAACGCCATCCGCATCGACGGTCATACCGTGGAAACCGCACTGCTGAAAGCCGTATTCGATGAGAAGTGGCAGATGATTTCCCTGTACGACAAGACCAACGAGCGGGAGGTCCTGACTTCCGGCGGCGCAGGCAACCAGCTGCGGGTGTACGCCGATTATCCCGACCGTTACGATGCATGGGAGTGGCAGGAATATTCGCTGGACAAGTACCGTGTGGTGGATGCAGTGGCATCGGTTGAAATTGTGGAAGACGGCGCACGCCGGGGCATCCGGGTGGTGCGTCCCTTCATGAAGTCCACCATTACCCAGACGATGTGGTTCTATGACCACACGGCGAAAATCGACTTCGACACGACCATCGATATGCACCAGCATCAGCAGATGATCAAGGCGGCATTCGATGTGGATGTGCAATCGGATAAGGCGACCTACGACGTGCAGTTTGGTACGGTGGAACGCCCCACGCACAAAAATACCAGCTGGGACCGCGCCAAATTTGAGGTGTGCGCCCATAAGTACGCCGATTTGTCTGATGGCGGCTTTGGTGTCAGCCTGATGAACGACTGCAAATACGGCTACGACATCCACGACGGCACCATGATGTTGTCGTTGCTGAAGTCCGGTACCATGCCGTACCCCGATGCCGATCAGGGCGAACACTCCTTTGTGTATTCCCTGTATGTACACAGCGGTACCGTCCGGGAGGGTGGCACGGCCGAGCAGGCGTACCTGCTGAACAATCCGCTGACCGCGGTCAAGGCATCCGGTGCGGTTTCGTCGCTGCCGGAGTGCTATGCGCTGGTGTCGGTAGACCGTGCCAACGTTATGTGCGAGACCATCAAGGAAGCAGAGGACAGCGGTGACGTGATTGTGCGTCTGTACGAAAACAAGAACATCCGCACCAAAGCAGAGTTGACGCCTGGCTTCCCGGTCAAGC
>JAFTRF010000258.1 GCA_017462405.1 Clostridia bacterium
CCGTTGAGGCACAGGCGGGGCAGACCGTCCACGGTCTGGATATCCAGCGTCCGCAGCGCGAAATAGCTGTGGACGGTGTCCGGACCGGCGGTGATGGTGCATTCATACAGATACGGGTCTTCCGGCGACCACAGGCGGGGCAAATCGGTGCGCCATTCCGCACGTCCGGCATTCAGCGGAAGCATTTCTTCTCCGAACGGTGTACGGATAGTGACCTGACCGTGGTCGGCGCCTTCCGTTTCCAGCGTGACACCGTCGGCCGTGGGCGTGATGCGCAGGCGGCGGATGTATTCCTCCGGTACGCTCTCCAGCCACACGGTCTGCCAGATGCCGCTGACGGGGGTGTACCACATCCCGCCACGCTTGCGGCGCTGTTTGCCGTAGGGCAAGACCCCATCCAACCGGTCGGTCACCCGGACGGTGACGGTATTTTCCGGCTGCAGTGCATCGGTGATGTCCAGCGTGAACGCATCGTAGCCGCCGGTATGCACCGGAAAGGTCGTGTCGTTGACGGTGACTTCGGCACACTGATCCACGGCGCCGAAATGCAGCAACACCCGGCCCCGGCAAAATCCGTCGGGCAGCGTGAATGACCGGCGGTACCACAAGTCCACATTTTCGTCCGGAACCTCATGAATGCCGGAAAGCAGGGACTCCGGTGCAAACGGTACCCGGATGGTGCGGTCATAGCTTTCGGGGGCATTGTCGTCTGCGGTGATGGCAAAGTCCCATGCACCGTTGAGACAAAGGAACGAATCCCGGCGCAGCTGCGGCCGGGGATGGATATTCCACGGCACATCGGGCAGCTGTTCGCCCTGTGCGGTGTACAGATTCACAAAATCAGCCATGGCGCATCTCCTTTCAGAAATACAAAACTTTATACGATACGGTTGCGAAGGCTGCCGCAGAAAAAGCGCTCGATGTTGTCGCCCATAATGGCAACACAGCGGTTGCGGGCTTCCAGTGCGCCCCATGCCATGTGCGGCGTCAGGCACACATTGGGCAAGTCCAGAATCTGCTGATAGGGGTGGTCGTCGGTCAGCGGCTCGGTGGCATATACGTCAATGCCCAGACCACCCAGCTGCCCGCTCCGGACCGCATCGGCCAGCGCAGTTTCGTCTGCGACAGCACCGCGGGCCACATTAACGACAATGGCACCCGGCTTCATGGTGGCAATGCGTGTCCGGGACAGCATTCCGCGGGTATCCGGGGTCAGTGGTACGTGCAGTGACACAATGTCCGATTCCCGGCACAGCGTATCCATATCCACCTGCGTGAAACGGTCATCCGGCTTCCGGCGATGCATCAATACCCGGCACCCCAGCGACCGGGCAATTTCCGCGACCCGTCCGCCGATGCCACCGCCGCCCACAACACCCCATGTCAGCGAGGACAGTTCGTGGTAAGTGGGGGTGACGCGGTTGGCTACCCCGGAGCGGCTGTAATCGCCGCTGTGGACGTAATTCCGGTATTCCTGCAAATGATTGACCAAGGACAATACCATGGCGGCCGTGATCTGCGCCACACTTTCGGTCGAATAACCCGGTACATTGTACAGCGCGATGCCCAGCGTCCGGCAAACTTCCAGATCAATGTTGTCGTAACCGGTCGCAGCCACGCAGATCAGCTGCAGGCCGGTACCGGGCAGATTGCTCCCATTGAGACGGATTTTGTTTACAACGGCTACGTCTGCTCCGACCAGCCGTTCATGAACCAGTTCCACGGGGGTACTGCCGTATTCCACCGTTTCGCCCAGTTGACGGAGTGGCTGTAAATCGGCATCGCTGCCCAGCGTGTCGCGGTCGAGAATCACGATTTTCATGTTAATTCCTCCTGACGGCGCGCGGTGCGCCCGAATCTTCTGTTTTCAGTATACCAAATAATGCATCGGATTGCAAGGCCGGGAAGAAAAAAGGAAAACCCGCCGCAGTACAATGCACTGCAACGGGTTCCAGAGGAAAAAGAGAGATGATGAGAAATAAGCGTGGGAGGAGCGCGTTTACGGCGCGGGCGTAGCCGGTGTTTTAACGCGGCGGGTGTCATTGAATTCATCCATAGCACCCTTGGCGGCGAAGTGTGCCGCAATGTCGGAATAAATGCGCTTTGCACCGTTGAAGCGGGACAGATCGGCCAGCTTGTTGGACATCGTCTTCAGCCGCTCCTCGTCGGTCAGCAGCTTCAGACACAGTTCAGCCAATCCGTCTGTATCCTTGGAGGTAACGGCGCCGCCGGTAGCCAGGAAAAAGTCGCGGTTGTACTCCTCGCAGCCGGCAACGGCCTGAATCAGTACCATCGGCAGCTTCTTGGCGGCGGCTTCGGTGACGCTGATGCCGCCGGGCTTGGTCAGATAGAGGTCGGCACTGTCCATCAGCGTGGAAATTTCCGAGGTGAAGCCCAGTACATGCATATTGGGGTAAGCGGACAGCTTTTCACTCAGTTCTTCGTAAAGCTTTTCATTGGTGCCGCAGATGATGGTCACATGGCAGTCATCCGGCAGTGTTTCTGCCAGTTTCACGGCCAGATCGGCCATCGGACCACAGCCCATGCTGCCGCTCATCATTACTGCGTGGCGGCAATCCGTCGGCAGACCCAGCTTGTCCCGCGCTTCCGCTTTGGTCAGGCAGGTGTAGAAGTCCTGGCGGACCGGGATACCGGTGGCCAGAATCTTGTCAGCCGTAATTTTGCCGCGGGTGAAGTCCCGGCTCAGACTTTTGGCCGGAATGTAGCAACGGTGCAGGTTGGAGTCCTTCATGCCGGGGCTGCAGGTGTAGTCCGTGGCGACCATGCTGGTATACACGTCCATCGGCATCTTTTTCAGCGCCTGCTCCAGCATGATGCCCGGAAAGTTATGCGTGCAGATGATGTTGTCAAATCCGCCGTCCTTGATGTACTTGGCCATCGGCTTGGAACCGCTGGTCAGCATCCGCCATGCGGGGGAACCTTCCTTGAAAGAGCCGTCGTGATTTTCGCTGAAGCGATAGCCCAGCTTGAACAATACGGGGATTTTTCGGTACATGGTGGCATGGCCCCAGTCCATAAACTTGGCGAATCTGGGGGAGATGAAGCTCAACGCATCCACGATTTCGCAGTACTGGCCACGGGCGTCGAATACATTTTTGATGGCCTTGGCCACGCTGTTGTGGCCCTGACCGGTGCTGCAGCTGAGAATCAAAGTTCGCATTTGACCGGTTTCCCTCCTTGTTTAGTAGCTTCCCTGGTCGGTTTATTTAATTTGGCATATACCCGCATCAGCTTGGGCCGGTTGTATCGCTGCATCCAGATGAAGGGCTGGTTGCCGATGGCATACAGCACCGACAGCATCCAGCCCCATTTCGGCCAGATCCGGATGCAGAACAGTCCCAGCAGCGGCAGAATCCGGTGCGTCAGCTCTGCAACGCAGGTTTCATGGATCATTTCCGGCAGACGGTGACGAAAATCGCGCATTTTCTTGGGCGGCATCCACGGCCAGACCTTGCTCATATCCGGGAGCAGGTTCTGCCAATGCTTCAGTTTCATCCGGTCGTACAGCCGTCCGTTCTGCTCATAAGCGTGCAACTTGAAAAAAGCGGCTTCCGGACGGATCCAGCTTTTCGGGATCAGGCGTCCCACGCCAAAAAGCCCCAGACTGATAAAGACCAGATAGGCAAAGCATTGCAAGAATTTCACGGAATGACCTCCCAACAGGAACACATCAAACGTCCCGGATGCCTGCCGACAAACGAAACGGGCAATCCGCGGACCGGTGAACGCGCCACCATCCTACTGTTTCCAGTATAAAGGTCGTTTTACAACTCAACCTCAAATAAACCTCAACAATTTGTGACAAATTGCGGGGAAGCGAGGGCAGAGGCGGTCGGAACCGACTTTCAGCGGAAAATAAGAAGAAGGGACCCGCCCAGCAAGAGCGGCGTCCCTTCCGGACTACGAATGGAGTGAATGAATTACAGCACGCAATACTGGGCCATGTAGGAATCCATCAGCTTCAGTACGCTGGCATATTCTGCCTTGTCGGACAGATATTCGCGGATATCCGACACGGTGATCAGTGCGTGTACCTGAATGCCGAATTCCTCAGCCACCTGCATTACAGCGGTCTTGCCGGGCACGTTGCCGACTTCGCAGCGGTTCACGGAGATGAACATATGGGGCACCGTCACATCACCGCAGGCCTGCAGGATGGGCATGGTTTCATGTACGGCGGTACCGGCGGTGATCACGTCCTCAATGATGATCAGACGATCGCCGTCCTTGGGCTTGTAGCCGACGAGGCTGCCGCCTTCGCCGTGGTCCTTGGCTTCCTTACGGTTGAAGAAGTAGGGCTTGTCGATGCCGAACTCCGTAGCCAGTGCGCCGGCGGTGGAGCAAGCCAGCGGGATGCCCTTGTAGGCCGGGCCGAACATGGCATCGAATTCATCGCCGCAGGTGTCCTTCACCAGCTTGGCATAAAACTTGCCCAGCGCAGCGATCTGTGCACCGGTCTTGTAGTTGCCGGTATTCACAAAATAGGGAGACAGACGGCCGCTCTTGGTCTTGAACTCACCGAAACGCAGCACATCCGCACTCATCATAAATTCAATAAATGCAATTTTCTCCGCAGTCAACATAGTTGAACAACCTTCCTTTACTGGATTTGCTACCAGTATAACACAAAAAAATGAAAAAGAAAAGAGTTTGAGCAAAAGTTATGCAAAAAAGCATGGGAAATCGCAGGGTATTGTCAATTCCGGGGGTCGGCATTGCCCCGGAGGCAGAGGCACTGCGGACATAAAAATACGTCAGAGCTGACATACGGGCGGTTATCCCATCGGGAGCAGAACTGTGAAGCGACAGCCGCCCTCCGTACGGTTTTCCACAGAGACACTGCCCCGGTGCAGGGCAACGATTTGCCGTACCAGTGCCAACCCCAACCCGTTGCCTTCCTGTTTGTGGGAACTGTCGGATTGATAAAAGCGGTCGAACACATGGCGAAGGGCTTCGTCCGCAATACCGGGACCGTTGTCCTCGATGGTGAATACGGCGCAATCCGCTTTTTGCTCCAGACGCAGACCGATCCAACCCGCATCGGGGTCGAATTTAATGGCGTTGCCAATAAGGTTGTTCCATACGTGCATCAGGAGCATTTCGTTGCCGGTGTAGGCGATACTGTCCAGTTCAACATCAAATTCAATGTCTTTCCGGTCCCATTCGGCCTCCAGCCCCACGATGGATTGCCGGATCTGCTCATCCAGCCGGAACGTGGTCTGGTGCGTCTGGATGGATTGATTGTCGACTTTGGACAGCAGCAGGATGTTACCCACCAGATTGGACAGGCGGCGGGTGTTGAACAGGATTTTTTCGGCATACATCACCCGCTCCTCCACTGTCAGCTGATCGTCACCGTGAAGCAGCGTCGCATACCCTTCAATGGCATTGATGGGGGTCTTGAATTCATGAGACACATTGGAGACGAAATCGGTCTGCAAAATCTCCGTGGCTTCTAATTCCTTGGTCATGATATTGAAGTTGGTGTAAATATCCTGAATTTCCCGGAAATTCTGATCCGGGTCCAGACGTACGGTAAAATCGCCCTCGGACACTTTTTGCATGGCTTTACACAGCCGGGTAATGGGACCGAAAAATGCAAAACTCAATACCGTAGATACTGCACCGCCGATGACCACGCTCAACAAAATCAGCCAGCCCAGCAGAGGCAATTCAAACGAGATGTCAAACCAGTGCTGCAGCATCCATGCAACCAGCCATGCAATACCAACGACCGCCAGCAACTCCACCATGACCACGATAATAAAGAACAGGCGCATTCCCATGAAACGGTTGCCTTTCCGGATGGTCTGTCTCAGACAACAGATGTCTTTGTTCTGTCTCACAGCTTGACCACCTTATACCCCACACCGCGCATGGTCACGATCTTGAAATCAGTATTGCCGCGGAAACGCTCCCGCAGGCGGCCGATGTGAACATCCACGGTATGAGAATCGCTGCCGGTGTCAAAGCCCCAGATGTCGTCCATCAGCTGCTGACGGGTGAAGATTCGTCCGGGGAAGGAGGCCATTTTGTACAGCAGCATAAATTCCTTCTGCGGCAGGATCTGGCTTTCACCGTTGACTGTGACGGTCAGCGAATCGCATTCCATGACGGTGGAGCCGATGGTCTGCCGCCGCTCGTTGATCATCTGTGCCCGGCGCAGGAGTGCGCCTACCCGCAGTACCATTTCATTGACATTGACCGGCTTGACCATGTAGTCGTCGGAGCCCATCTGGAACCCCTGACGCATATCGTCAAAGGCATCCTTGGCGGTAATCATCAGCACCGGTAGCTGGGAACCGGATTCCCGTAATGCGTGAACCAGTTCGTAACCGTCCATTTCCGGCATCATGATGTCGGAAATCAACAGGTCAAAATATTCCCGGTCCAGCGCATCGAGTGCTTCTTTTCCGTTGTGCACACCGCGCACATGGTAGCCGTGTTTGACCAATACATGCTGGAACAGCGTGCAGAGTTCGCGGTCATCTTCTGCAATCAATATTTTCAACATAAACAAATTCCTCCAAAGGGCAATGTAATTGTATTATAGCATAAATACATTCTATTTGTACAGGATAAATTCTTCGTCAACTGCACCTCAAGCATTGTTGAACTTCTGCAGGATGGCAGAAACCGGTTGCACGACACATAGAAATGTGATACAATGAGGACAATCTACCTGAGATCAGCGATAACAGGAAACGGAGCAATGTTTATGTTCAGAAAAGCAATACCGGTGTACGCGCGGGGGACAGCACAGGAAATGAATACTCATGTATGTCTCTGTACATCGCAGGATTTGCGGGGGTGCGTTCTGCGGATTACGGCAGCATCGTTTTATCGTGTATGGGTCAACGAAAAATTTGCAGGTTTCGGCCCTGCGCGGGCGGCCGGGGGCTATGCCCGTGTGGATGAATTGCCGATGTGTGCATGGGCGACCGGAAACGATATGGTCTGTATTGAAGTGGCGGGCTATGCCTGCCGGTCCTTGTCCACGGTGTATCAGCCGTCATTTGTGTGCGCGGAAATTATCCGTGGCGAGGAGATCCTGTGTGCTACCGGTACGGATCGGGATTTTGTACTGTACCGGGACCCGTGGTATGTGCAGCACACGGAACGGTTTTCCATGCAGCGCCATTTCGGAGAAATCACCGATAAGCGGGCCAATCGCTTCGACGAGCAGAACCGGACCGAAGCTGAGCCGGTTCCCGCACCGCGTTGGCTGCCGCGCCGGGTGCCGCTGCCTTCCTACAAGCGCTGTACATTATATGATGCGGCTTCGGTGGGACGGTTTTGCTTCGATGCCGACCGTCCATGCCGCCGGAATCGTTATTCCGAGCCGAATAACCCCCATTGGGGATTGCGCAATCCGGATCACTGGGGCGTATTTGCGGAGAAAACCATCCCGTACAAGCCGTTCCGCTGGGTACAGAAACAGCGCATGACGCCGCTTCGGCATTCCGCCGCACTGCCGGTGCATCTGACTGCGGGGGAATATGTGCTGATGGATTTCGGTCGGGTGGAAACCGGATTTCTCTGCTGGCAGGCACAAGCCGGAACGGAATGCGACGTCGTGTTGGCATGGTCGGAAAGCAGCAGCCGGGACGTATTTGAATTTATGGACATCAACTGCCAGAA
>JAFTRF010000259.1 GCA_017462405.1 Clostridia bacterium
AACTGAGCATGGAGCCGGTGGTCTGTGCCGCAGGCGATCCCTCCAAGCTGACCGAGGAAGACCTGACGATCGTCATGGACCAGTATGAGAAACTGGCGGAATTGATGCTGGAGCGTGACAAGCAGGGGAAACCCTTCACGTTCTACCATTACATGATCGACCTCAGCGGCGGCCCCTGCATCTACAAGCGCATTTCCGGCTGCGGCAGCGGCACGGAATACATGGCCGTGACCCCGTGGGGCGATCTGTACCCCTGTCATCAGTTCGTTGGTGAGGAACGGTTCAAGCTGGGCAATATCTGGGACGGTGTCACCAACACGGAGGTCCAGAATGAGTTTGCCGCCTGCAATGTCTATGCCCATCCCGAATGCCGGGATTGCTGGGCACGACTCTATTGCTCCGGCGGATGTGCCGCCAATGCGTACCATGCCACCGGCAGCGTGACCGGCGTTTATGAGGATGGCTGCAAGCTGTTCCGTAAGCGGATGGAGTGCGCCATTATGGTAGCAATTGCCCGTGCATTTGCGGAATAAATAAAATGGATACGCCAATCTGTGATTTTGTCCGGGCGTATGCCCGGTCGGATACCCACCGCCTGCATATGCCGGGGCACAAGGGGGCGGCCTTTCTGGGGATGGAGCATCTGGACATTACGGAAATTCAAGGGGCAGACAGCTTGTATGAGGCCGACGGCATCATCGCACAGAGTGAAGCCAATGCCAGTGCGCTGTTCGGCTGCCGGACCCTCTATTCCACGGAAGGTTCCTCGCAATGCATCCGGGCCATGCTGTATCTGATCGCGCTCTGCGCCGGACAACAGGGAAAGAAACCGCAGATCGCCGCCGGACGAAATGCCCACAAAGCCTTTCTGACGGCCGCGGCGCTGCTGGACATGGATGTACGGTGGTTGTATCCCCGAAATCCCGTCAGCTATCTTTCCTGTGACCTGACACCGGAGGAACTGGAAGAATATCTGCAAAATGCCCCGGAAAAACCGACGGCGGTTTATCTGACCAGCCCGGATTATCTGGGACGGATCGCGGACATCCGAAACATCGCAGCAGTCTGTCACCACCATGGTGTCCTGCTGGCGGTGGACAACGCCCACGGCGCATACCTCAAGTTTCTCCCGGAGTCGATGCATCCGATGGATCTGGGGGCGGACCTTTGTTGCGACTCTGCCCATAAGACACTGCCGGTACTCACCGGCGGTGCGTATCTGCATTTGTCCGCCGGACTGGAGGCGGCAGTGGGTGCACAGGCGAAAAATGCATTGATGCTGTTTGGTTCCACCAGCCCGTCTTATCTGATCTTGCAGTCGCTGGATGCGGCAAACCAATATCTGACGCACTATCCGGAGCGCCTGCGGCAATGCTTGCCCAAGGTAGACGCGCTCAAGGAAAAACTACGTCAGCACGGCTATTCGCTGTATGGCAGCGAACCGCTGAAACTGACGATTGATGCAAAACCTTATGGCTATACCGGAACCCGGCTGGCAGACCTGCTGCGGCAGATGAACATCGAGCCGGAATTTGCAGACCCGGATTATCTCGTGCTGATGCTGTCCGCCGAAGCATCCGAAGCCACATGGACACAGCTGGAACAGGCCCTGTGTCGGATCCCGCCGCAACCGCCCGTTCCGGATGCGCGTCCGGCCTTTGTCCCCGGTGCGCAGGTGATGACCATCCGGGAAGCGGCGCTGTCTTGTTCGGAACTGCTCCCGGTGGATCGCTGTCTGGGGCGCATTCTGGCGGTGCCCACGGTCGGCTGTCCGCCTGCGGTGCCCATTCTGGTTTGCGGAGAACGGATCGACCGTCATGCAATGTCGTGTTTTGCGTACTATGGCATCGACAATTGCTGCGTGGTAATACCTGCGGAGACAATGCGGTCAAGGTAAGCAAGCCCTCTCCGTCAGCCCTGTGGCAGCGTTATCGAAGATAATGCGGCCACACGCTCCCGAAGGGATGAGGCATATGCACCGCCGGTGCATACGGCAAAATTATGGTTCTTTTCGCTTTTTTGAGTTATTGACGAAACTTCCCTGTTGCCAAAGGCTCTCCCTCCGGGAGAGCTGGCGAGGAGCGTAGCGACGAGACTGAGAGGGCCTTTTCGGCATCGCGCAAATCCTGAAGCCTGGCATCTATGTGCACAAACGGCCCCCGGCAAATGTACAGTACCACGGGCGGCAGGTTGCCGCCCTACGCAAAATCCTGCGGTGAATTTCTGAAATCGACAACATTGTCTGCGGAGGAGTATCATCATGAATCTTGATTTTGGCAAACTGGGCTTTGGCTTTTTGCGCCTGCCTCATCGGAACCCCGATGATATCAGCGATGTGGATCTGGAAATCACCGAGCAAATGGTGGACCTGTTTCTGGCGCGGGGCTTCCGTTACTTTGATACGGCGTACACCTATCTGAACGGAAAGAGCGAAGTCTTTCTGCGGAAGGCGCTGGTGGAACGGCATCCCAGAGATGCCTATATGATCGCTACAAAACTTCCTTGCGGCATTCTGAAAAAAGGCAAAACCGCACAGGACATTTTTCAGGAGCAGCTGGAAAAATGCGGTGTGGATTTCTTTGATGTGTACCTCCTGCATGGATTGGATGGGGAGGATGCAGATTTTGCCGAGCAGCAAGGCTGCTTTGACTTCCTGCAGGAACAAAAGGCAAAAGGAAAAGTCCGCTATACCGGATTTTCCTTCCACGACACAGCCGACGTGCTGGACCGGATATTGACCCGGCACCCGGAAATCGACGTGGTGCAGATCCAGCTGAATTATCTGGATTGGGACAATCCCATTATCCAATCCGGTGCCTGTTATGAGGTTTGCAGAAAACATCAGAAACCCATCATCGTTATGGAACCGGTGAAAGGCGGCACACTTGCTTCGATTCCTGCCGAGGCCGCAGCTTTGCTGAACGGCGAAGCACCGGCCCATCGTGCGATCCGGTTTGCTGCGTCGCAGGAAGGCGTGGCGCTGGTGCTGTCCGGGATGTCCACGACCGCACAAGTGTCGGAGAACACGGATTTTATGTCGCATTTTGCGCCGCTGACTACGGATGAACGCGCTGTTTTGAAGGATGCGGCAGAAATCATCCGGAGTGTCGTGGCCATTCCATGCACCGGCTGTGCTTACTGTGTGTCGGAGTGCCCGGTCGGGATCCCCATTCCACAATATTTCGCGCTGTATAACGAACGGGAGCGGGACGGCTGGCAGGCAAATACGGAGGACCGGTACAAGGAACTGACCCGGCTGCACCCCGGTGCAGATGCCTGCATCGGCTGCCAAAGCTGCGAACAGCGATGCCCGCAGAAACTTCCGGTTTCCGGATACATCAAAACCGTATCCGATGTATTTGATATCAAGTAACAAAGTATACCTCAAATTTACGCAATACGGAAAGCAAGCCATTCCAAAAGCGTAAAAGAAAACCGTTGAAAGCACCCGGCGAAGGGACTTTCAACGGTTTTTTGGTTGCCCGAAAAAACGGGAGAAAGATTTTCCCGTATATCTTGTAATTTCTGAAATTTCATGATACATTACATAAGTAAGCGGACGCTAACTACTTGCGTCCGCTGATTACAACCATATCAGTTAGCTAAACCTAACTGCAATACCGGAGGAAAGTATGCCATTTTTTGAAAACACACGCAAGCCGGAAGGGTTTGGCGGCAAGATCATGCTGGCTATGATGAACAGTGGTCACAGCGCAATGGCGCAATGGGGGCTTGCACATATACCGCTGGCCAAGGATGCCACGGTGCTGGATATTGGTTGCGGCGGCGGTGCCAACATCCGCAAAATGCTCGCCCTTTGTCCGCAGGGGCATGTAAGCGGAGTCGATTATTCGCTCGTCAGCGTGGAGAAATCCCGGCAGGTCAACCGGAAAGCAATCGCCGATGGAAGATGCGACATTGTTGAGGGCAGTGCCCTTTCGTTGCCGTTTTCCGGGGAACGCTTCGACATGGTCACGGCATTTGAAACCGTTTACTTCTGGCCGGAGATCGAAACGTGCTTCGGTGAGGCGTACCGTGTCCTTGCGCCGGGTGGATGCTTTATGATCTGCAATGAATCCAACGGCGAAACCAGTAAAGATGATAAATGGGTGGAAATGATCGGCGGCATGACGATCTATACCGGCGACCAGCTTCGCACGTTTCTGGCAAATGCAGGCTTTACGGATATTCACATGGATAAAAATGCGAAAGGATGGCTCTGCGTGACGGCGCGGAAAAAGTGATCATGATCGATAAAAACCTCCTCCGATTGCTCGGAGAAAACAAGAAATACATCTTTTACACCGTCGCTTTGATGGTGGTCGGATTGTTTGCAAACGTCGGCATCACGGCCTCGATCTGTTGGGCGATCAATCTTGCGATCCATTACGACGAATCCAGCGGAGGGGCGATGATCTTCGCAGGACCTGCGCTGTGCGCCGCAACAGGAATTGCCGTGAGATACATTACCTCCCGGCTTGTGGGCGATCTCAAGGACATGCTTGGCCGGAAAGCAAAGAAAGATCTGCGTGAACGTGTGTACAACAAAATCGTGAAGCTCGGCGTTCGCTCTACCGACGGCATGAGCATGGCCGGTCTGACGCAGGTGGCCATGGAAGGTGTCGAACAGCTGGACCTCTACTATTCCTCTTACATTCCGCAGTTCTTTTATGCCATGCTCGCGCCGTTCGTTTTGTTCGGCATTACGGTCGGCATACAATGGCAGGTCGCACTCGTCCTGCTTTGCTGTGTGCCGCTGATCCCGGTGTCCATCATTGCCGTATCCAAATGGGCCAAGCGGATCTTCGCAAAATATTGGGGCAAGTACACCTCCATGGGCGACGCTTTTCTGGACAGCGTGCAGGGACTCAAGGAACTCAAAATTTTCAATGCGGACGAAGCACAGCACGGCAAAATGAACGAAACGAGCGAGGATTTCCGCAAGATCACCATGAAAGTCCTCGTAATGCAGTTGGCAAGCACGACCATCATGGACTTGGTGGCCTACGGCGGTGCTGGTCTGGGCATTGCTATGTCCATCGTTGCCGTAACGCAGTGGGGACTGTCACCTGTGGCGGCGCTGTTTCTCATCCTCGTTGCAGTGGACTTCTTCCTGCCGCTGCGTGCTTTCGGCTCGGCATTCCATATTGCCATGAACGGCGCAAGTGCCGGAAAGAAGATCCTGTCGCTGCTGGAACAGCCCGATCCCGTTTGGGGGGAGGAAACGGTGGAAGATACCGGACTGCAGGTCGATCATATGACGTTCTCCTACGACGGCCAGCGTGACGTGCTGAAAATGTGACGATGACCTTACCGAAAACGGGCATGACCGCTATCGTTGGTGCATC
>JAFTRF010000260.1 GCA_017462405.1 Clostridia bacterium
GCCAGAATATCCTGATAATATCCCGGATTGGGTTTGCAGCGGCAGGAATTTTCGTAGGTGGTGTACAGTTCAAAGTCATCCTTGTTCAGCCCGGCCCACTTCATCCGCTTTTCCGTTGCCACGGCAGGAAAAATCGGATTGGTTGCCAGCGCCACCCGGAGTCCCTTGGCTTTCAGCCGCTTCACCGTTTCATCGGCCTTGGCATTGAAGCCGCACGACACCTGCACCCGGTCAAAGTCCTCGGCATAAAACGCTTCGAATACCGAAAAATCCTGCAGCGCTTCCTCACCGTAAATGCCGCAGAACGTCTTCCAGAATGCCTGCTCGTTGACACAGCCGCCATCGTTTTTCACCATGGCCGCCGTACCCGTCCAGATGCTTTGCACCAGCTGCTGCGGCTCATAGCCCTTGGGCATCAGCCGCGCCGCCAGTCCCTTGAAATAGGCTTTGACGAATACGTCCTGATCCATGGGGAGCAGCGTACCGTCCAGATCAAACAATACTGTGGTAATTCCCATTTTACACTCCTGTAATTACTTCCGATAAATGATTGCAAAGATGTCGGGACCGCTGTTCAGGGAAATGACGCTGCCCACGGGGTACTCCAGTTCGGGCTTGCCGAACTCCTTGACCACCATCTTCTTGAACTTGGCATAAGCTTCCGGTGCGCTGCCATATACCAGCATATACGGGGTGCCGGGCTTCTTTTCCTTCTTCGCCATATCCAGCACCGCAGACATCGTCTTGGCTTCGCCGCGCACCTTGGTCAGCACCTTGGATTCGCCGTCCTCAAAGGTGATGATGGGCTTCAGGCCCAGTGCATCGCCCACGAATGCCGCCGCCGCAGACACGCGGCCGGACTTCTTGACATACTTCAGCGTCAGCGGAACGAACAGGATCCGCACATTGGCCAGCCAATCTTCCGCGAATGCAATGATCTCGGCCACATCCACACCCTGCTGTGCCTTCTGTGCCGCTTCCACTACTGCCCAGCCATAGGCCATGCTGTACGTACCGGAATCGATCAGATGGATGTTGAAGCTGTCCTTGGCTTCGGGATGCTCCTCGTAGAACAGATCGCGCGACATCATACCGGCCTGGAACGTACCGGAGCCCTTGCCGTTGATGGATACATGCACCAGATCGGTATAACCATCCCGCCATGCTTCCTCAAACAGCTCGGTGTAGAATGTATTGCGTACCTGCGAGGTCGTGGGCAGCTTGTCAGACTTGGCCAGCAGTTCATAAAATTCTGCCGGCTGCATATCCACGCTGTCCAGATACTCGCGCTCGTCGGTGATGATGGTCATGGGGACCATGCCGATCTCCAGCTTTCCCCGCAATCTGGCCGGGATATCCGCCGTCGAGTCCGTCGAAACTTTTACCTTCTGCATTTCAATAACCCCTCCGTTGTTGATTAAATTTTTCGTACACAAATGTCCGAAAGGACATATTCCTTTACTATCATACCATATGATTCGTTTTTCGTCAATTCTACTTTTGTTGATAATCACAAGAAATTTTTTGTAATTTTTTGGATAAAAACGACTTACTTTTGCATTATTTTTCCGGGTTCTGAACGGGTTTCTGCATCCATCCGATGATTTGTCCCGACAAAATCACCGTCAGCAGTGAGCAGCCGATCCGTTCCCACGGAATATAGCTCAGTGACAGCCCCAGCACCGTCAGATCGCTGACCAGATAGACCCGGTCAATGGGCATCCCGGTCATATGCGCAATGCTCATCGCCAGCGCATCATCGCCGCTGTTTGCTCCGCCCATACGGACGCACAAACCTACGCCAATGCCTACGAACACCGCACCCAGCACCCCCGCTGCCAGCGGATACCGGTACAACCCCGGCCACAGCGGTTCGAACTGTTCAAAGACACCGTATGCCGCTGAAAAACTGACGGCCGACAATGCAGAATACGCCAGAAATGTTTTTCCCAGCAGCCGCCAGCCGATGGCATAACAAACTGCATTCATCACAAAACCGGACACCGCCGGTGAGATCCCGAACCAATGCTCCAGCAGCAGTGTCATGCCCAACACACCGCCCTCGGTCACATCCGCCTGCGCATGGACGTGATACAGCCCGAATGCCAGAAAAATACTGCTGACCACAATCACCATGCAATTTTGCTTTTCCAATCCCAGTCTGCGCCACATACCCGTGTACCTCTTTTCTTCCAATGTGCTTATTATAGCGACCAACAGGCATGCTGTCAACTTGGGGTGTTGTGGGATGCTGCAGCCACGGAACAAGGCACAGCGGAACGGACTTTCCGGACATTGCATTTTCCAAAGTTGACACCCATTCTCTGCCATGCTATAATAACATCACGTGACAATAAAACGATTTCGTCTGCAAAGGAGTGTTCCCTATGCTGAAAACCGCCCCTGCCGTCTTTGCCGTCGCACAGGATTATCAGATCATGGTGCAGATTTCCGATCCGGTACTGTTCTCCGTCCGGGTCGGGGATGAAGAGTATTTTGACGAATCCAACGGCATCATGCGTTCACTTTCCGAAGTGCATCGGGTCATCGTGCCGCAGGCCGAACTGGACCGCGCCAAAGAATATACCGTGTGTGTCCGTCCGCTGCTCCACCGCAAGCCGTATTTTACCACGACCGCTCCGCTGCAGACGTTCACCTTTCCCTTTGTGCCGGTACCGGAGAAAAACATCCGTGCCTATCATATTTCCGATGCTCACAACCGCATCGACGGCCCCGTCGCCGCCGCGCGGGCATTCGGAGACATTGATTTTCTGATTCTCAACGGAGATATCATCGACCACAGCGGCGACCCATCAAAATTCGACAACATCTATCGCCTCTGCGCCGAGTTGACCGGCGGTACCAAGCCCGTAGTCTTTTCCCGTGGCAATCACGATATGCGCGGCAACTTTGCGGAAAAATTTGCGGAATACACGCCCAACTGCAACGGCAATACCTACTATACTTTCCGTCTGGGTTCCATCTGGGGCATCCTGCTGGATTGCGGCGAAGACAAGGATGACAGCAGCGACGAATACGGCTTCACCGTTGCCTGCCGTTCGTTCCGCCGCCGCCAGACGGCATTTCTCAAGCGGGTCATTGCCGACTGCAAAAACGAATACGAAGCCGAAGGGGTCCGCACCCGGCTGGTCATTTCGCACATTCCGTTTTCCTATATACATTGGGCACCGTTTGACATCGAACGGGCGGTCTACTTTGAATGGTGCGCCCTGCTGCGGGAACACGTCAGACCTGACGCCATGATTTGCGGCCATATGCATAACCTGGAGGTATGGCATCCCGGATGGTACACCGACCATCTGGGGCAGCCTGCGCCGGTGGTCATCGGCAGTACCATCAATCCGAACGACCGCAGCTACTTTGCCGGATGCGGCTTCACATTCGACGGACACTGTATTACCGCCGTATTCAACGACAGCACCGGTGCGGTGCTCAGGCAAACCGAACTGCACCAGTATGTCCGGGGGCCTTTTTCTCCCGCGGATGCCGCGCGCAATGTTGAGTAAAAAAAGAAAATTCATCGCAATCTTACCATTGACAAAGCGTCGCCCGAAGTGTTATAATACTGTACATAAATTCATACCATAAACCGATGAAGCGGAGATAACGGCGATGATGCCTTCACAGAGAGTCCGGGGGGCTGGAATCCGGGCAAGAACCACATCGTCAAATGGACCGCAGAGGGTGCAGGGAACCGCATTTCTGAAAATGCCAAGTATACTGCAACGCATGGGCCTGCGTCAGTGGCCGGGGATATGCTGGTATCCCGCAAAAGTGCATGGGTCAACCATGAATTCAAGGTGGCACCGCGGATAAAGTCTTTTTATTCGTCCTTGACAGAGGAATTCATTCTGTCAAGGGCGATTTTTTTGCCGCTGACAGGCAGTTCACACCGCAGGAGGTCACTTTTATGCTTATGACAAAACGATGGCGACGGCATATTTTCTGATTTTTCACCATTCCGTAACTTATACCGATTTATAATCTACTGGAGGATTTACCATGAAACTGAATAATGTGGATTTCGATACCTATTTCAATAACTACCCCAACAAAGAAGGCTACTTCGGCAAATACGGCGGCGTGTATGTGGAAGATAAGCTGAAGGCTGCGCTGGCAGAAATCACCGAAGCCTACTTCTCCATCTGCCAGTCCCGCAAGTTCATTGCCGAGCTGCGCCGCATCCGCAAGGAATTTCAGGGCCGCCCCACCCCGGTGTCTCATCTGGAGCGTCTGTCCGATGCACTGGGCGGCCGGGTACAGCTGTACGCCAAGCGCGAGGACCTGAACCACTCCGGCGCACACAAGCTCAACCACTGCATGGGCGAGGCGCTGCTGGCCAAGTACATGGGCAAGAAGAAGGTCATCGCTGAGACCGGTGCCGGTCAGCACGGTGTGGCTCTGGCCACCGCCGCTGCTTACTTCGGTCTGGAGTGCGACATTTATATGGGTGCCGTGGACATCAAAAAGCAGGCGCCCAACGTCGCGCGCATGAAGATCCTCGGCGCCAACGTCATCGAAGTCACCCACGGTCTGCAGACGCTGAAAGAAGCCGTAGACGCCGCTTTTGACGCTTACAGCAAGGAATACAAGGATTCCATTTACTGCATCGGCTCTGTGCTGGGCCCGCATCCGTTCCCGATGATGGTGCGTGACTTCCAGAGCGTGGTGGGCATCGAGGCCCGTGAGCAGTTCATCGACATGACCGGTCATCTGCCCAATGCCATCGTGGCCTGCGTGGGCGGCGGTTCCAATGCTGCCGGTCTGTTTGCCGGTTTCCTCAATGATCCGGTGGACATCTACGGCATCGAGCCGCTGGGTCGCGGCGAGAAGCTGGGCGACCACGCTGCCAGCCTGAAGTACGGCACCGAGGGTGTCATGCACGGTTTCAACAGCATCATGCTGAAGGACGCCAACGGCGAACCCGCACCGGTGTACTCCGTAGCCAGCGGTCTGGACTATCCGTCCTCCGGCCCCGAACACGCATTCCTGCAGGAGATCGGCCGCGTGAAGTACGATGTCATCAACGCCGAGGAAACCATCGACGCGTTCTTCAAGCTGTCCCGCATGGAAGGCATCATCCCCGCCATTGAGAGTGCTCATGCCATCGCCTACGGCATGAAGCTGGCCAAGACCATGGACCACGGCTCGGTACTGGTCAATCTGTCCGGTCGCGGTGACAAGGATATGGACTACATCATCCAGAATTATGGCATCCGCTGATTTATTCTGACCGCTCCGCTGCCGGACTCGTTCCGGCGGCGGAGTTTTTGATTGACGAATCTTACTTTTTGACCGTCTCGTCCGATATTTATCAGTCAGATTCCCCTGTTTTTTTGCAAATCCCCTTGACTGTAAACCTGCTACATATCTTATAATGGTTCCAGAATCCTGATTGAGGTGGTTATTATGGAAATCAAAGAAGTTGAAAAACTGTTGGGCGTCTCCCGCTCCAACATCCGTTTTTATGAAAAAGAAGGCTTGCTCACCCCCGAACGCAGCAAAAACAACTACCGCCGGTACAGTGCGGAGAATGTTGCCGCACTCCGGAAAATCATCGTCCTGCGGAAGATGGGCTTCACCGTAGAGGAGATCGCCCGGATGCAGTCCGGCGCACTGTCTTTGCCGCAAGCGGCTTCGGACAACGTCCTGCGGCTGGAAGAGGAAATCCAGCGGCTGCAGGGTGCATTGGATGCGACCAGAGAACTGGCTCGGGCACAGACGGAATTCGAACAGCTGGACGAAAATGCCTGTTGGGACAAAATCATCGCCGCCGAGCAAAACGGACAGGATTTTGCGGACATCTGCAAAGATTGTCTGCGTTTCAGTGCGGAAGAGTTTGATCTCATGTGGGAAAGCGTGTTTTTTCTGGATTTCAAGGCGATGCGGAATAAATTCGGTGGGCCGTTGGCCTGGGGTCTGCTGCTGTTGATTTGCGTGGTGCGCGGCATCGCCCGATGGCAAATTCACGGCGAAAGCTTCTGGCAAGGTTTTTTCTATCCGCTGGAGCTTTTTGTGATTGGTATGGCAATTTTCCTTCCGATTTATTTGCTGGGGAAAAAGCATCCGAAAATCGCGTCGGTATTGCTTAATATCGTGGTTTCGATCGCAGTAGCGTTTCTGGCGGTGATTGCGCTGCTCATCCTGTACTGTCTGGGTACACTACTGCTGAATTGGATTTTTTAACGAGAGGGAGTGAATGATGATGAAAATTCCCATAACATTACCCGAAATGGACAAAAATACATTGGAATGGCTGAGTCTGGCAGCTTCTGCGGCCATTGACCCCGAAACCGCCACCAAAGCCAAACTGCGCCGCGCCCGGAAGTGGATCGTGAAATCCTTTCTGCCGATGGAGGAGATTCCGGCCCATATCCGGCCTTACCTTGCACCGGAAGTATCTGACGAGCAGTTTTTTGCCTTTCTCTGTGCCTGCGACGATCAGGTACAGGCACTGAAAGAACAGCATATGCAGGAGATGGAACAGCTGACGGATGATTTGCCGCCGGATTGCGCACAGCTGCTGCTGCAAATCGTCCGACGCGAACTGAACATTCAGCTGTGCCGCCGCGAAGGCAACGCACTGCATCTGTATGCCGGTCTGAACAGAGGTTCCCTGATTCGTCATCTGACGCTGCAAGACGCGCATGGCTTTCCGGTTCTGATTGCGGCCGACGATATTGAGGCCGAAGGCACCCTGTTCCGCGATGAAGATGGTCGGTTCGGTCTGCCGCTGCAGATCACGCCCTGTCCGCCTCCGTCTGCTGAGGATGACACCGACCAGGATGAAGATGTTTCCGATGACGGCACGATGGACGACGAGTTTTGCTCCGATGATGAACCGCTCTCCTGCGTGGTCACTTTCTCCGGAGCCACGATGGAGTACATCATCTGCCGTGTCGAACCGCTGAATTGCCTGCAAACCCCGTGGGCGTATCTGATTTCGGCTGCTGATGCCATTCTGGAGAAAAACGAGCTTCTTCCCCACACCCTGAATGACAAGGAGCGGGCGTTGCTGCCGCTGCTGACCGAGCTGTCCGGCTTTTTTTCAAACGAGACGGCGGCGCCGTTGCTCACCGCTATGGCAGAAGAGGAAGGCTGTACGAAGCTGTACCGTCTGCTGAACAAATGCCGCGGCAGTGTGCAGGGATTCGAACGTCTGCAGCTGGAACTGTCACATGCCCGCTCGGAACCGCTGTGGCGCCGCATCGCCGGCCTGCTGGCAGAATCTCAGATCGGATATCCTGTAAAAAACGAGGTATTCTCCGCACCGTCCGGTATGGACGCGATCCGTGCGCAGATCACCGATATACTCCACGCAAACGGCTACACCGGCACTTACCCGGATTTTGAAAAGCGTGGCCCGCTGTCCCGTACCTGTGTGGCCGCATCGGGACATCCTTTTGTGAAGATGCGGGATCATTTGCTGCTGCGCGGGCGGCCGGGCATTTATCGTATCCATTGCAGAGAACACTTTTATACCCACATCCCCGGCATTCTTCTGGAATGCGTGTCGCAATTTCCGAAACGGGGTGAGCCGGAACTGGACCGGATCGCCTGTATGTTTGACCACGGCGACCACTGTTTTAAGGATTACGTCATGCTCCAGATCATACCGGACAGCGATACATCAAACACACTCCCGCAGTCGCTGCTCCGGGCCATGCTGAATGCCGAGCATCGCCGTCCCAACCGTGAACAGCGTCAGGCGTTGGATCTGCCCGCTCAGGGGGATACGCTCCGTGCCGCACTGGCAATGGGGCTGGCATTCGGTGTACTGTTTGGTATATTGTGTACACCGGCTCTGGCTCTGCTGCTGACCGGATTCGCGGTCATTGACGGTGTAGGCGCATTTCTTCCGCTGTTGGCCGATTTTCCGTGGCTGGAGACGCTGGTTTTCTCCACCGTCGGGTTCGGTGGATTTCTTGCAGTATATCTCTGGTTCTGGCTTGAGTAAACAACATCAGAAATGACAAAACCACCGCCTCCAAAAAGGATGCGGTGGTCAGCTTGTCGAAAAACTGTCTTATGCGATATGCCGATGGTCAAGATGCACAAATGAGGATTTTTGCTGCTGCCGACTTCGCCCTCTCAGTCTCGCTTCGCTCGACAGCTCTCCCGAAGGGAGAGCCAAGAAACGAGCTTAAAACTTTGAAAAGCCTCCTTGCCTCTCCCTTCGGGAGAGGTGGTAGCCCGCAGGGCTGACGGAGAGGGCTAAAGACCTGCCATCGCATTTGTATATTATTTTACCGTCATGTCTTGTAATGGACTTTTTCAACAGCCTCAAAATAATATTGACTGCGAGGAAAACTTTATGGTCGTTGCTTTTTCAGGTCATCGGGATACACCGCCCGATATTCAATCTCGGTTAGAAACCTTACTGATTCATTTAATTGAGCATCACGGCGCAACTCATTTCTATATCGGCAATCACGGAAGTTTCGATCATCTTGCGCAATATACTTTAGAAAAACTCTCCTTACATTATGTATTTGTCCGCTTTATTCCGCATACTTCCGGATGCCGTCCACACCGGGCAGTTCATCCAGTGCCGCCATCAGCATATACAGCCGCGGAATGTGGAACGGGCCTTTGAAAATATTGCCTTTCAGCGTGGTGGACACCGTGTTGTCGTAATGCAGATAGCCGTACCACTCGCCGCATTCCGCATCCACGAAATATTTTTCGCAGTAAGCCTCCACCTGCTCGTACCATGCCCGGTATTTTTCGTCCCCGAACAGCAAATATGCCATCCGCAGAGCAATCAGCGTTTCACACTGCGGCCACCACAGCTTCATGTCCCACTCCAGCTGCATGGGCGGATAGCCCAGCACATCGGTAAAGGCGATCAGACCACCGTGTTTGTCGTCCCATCCCAGCGGCCACGTCTTGTCGATGATGCGCTTGCCCGCTTCGATGCTCTCCGTACAACCGGACAGCACACCCTCCAGCATCAGAAACCATGCCGCCTCCATGGAATGACCGGGGTTCACCACCCGGCCCGACGGTGCATCCACAAAGTTTCCCTCTGCGGACACGCTTTCCAGCAAGGCCCGCTCCGTCAGGAACCCGCCATGCAGGATCTCCTCCCGGCAGTTCCGGGCGATTTCTTCGTACCGTGCTTTGTCCGTACCATCCATGGTCGCCATGGTCTGCGCCGTGGACAGCATGATCATCACCGGGGACAACGCTTTCATGCGGCTGTTCTCCGGGTTGATTTTAGGCGGATTCTGCCGCACTCCGGTAAAGCATTCGTATGCCACATCAAAATAACGCTCGGCGGTAGCACGCACCTCCGGGTCTTTCGTCGCTTTGTAATATTCCGCACAGCCGATGGCGGCAAACGTCTCGGAGAAATAATACCGCCGCTTTTGCAATCCCCGTCCGTCGGCCGTGACGGTGAAATACATCCGTCCGTCATCATCGGTGCATCGGGGCAGGAACCGGTAAATGCATTCCGCCGCTTTCAGATATGCCGGATTCTGCGTCGTCAGGTTGTATGCCTTCGCAAAAACCCACAGCGCACGACCTTGAAACCACACGCTTTTGTCCCGGCCGTAAATGCGTCCTGTCCGGTCTAACTGGGTGAAAATACCGCCGTTTTCCTCATCCATCGCATGATCCAGCCAGAACGGCAGGATATTTTCAACCAACGCTTTTTTATAGTTTATCATATTTCACACGTTCCTTATGCAATCGCTATTTTCCACGTCATCCGTTCCGTTACTCTTATTCCATGACCCTTATTTCGTCACCGCACACCGCTTTGACACCCTGCAGATCAAAGAACACCGTTCTGCCAATATCGGTACGGTCAAACAACTGTACCGAAAACCCGCAGCGTTTGGTTTGGGGATAAAATTTATTCCGCAGGACGGTTCCTTTCAGCAAGATGTCGTCATCCATCAACCATGCTGTGGTGCGTCTGCAATACGTCCGCTTTTTCATATGCATTCCCTCTTTTCCGCATGATCTGTTAAAATCATACCACGATTTCGGACTCCGCTATCAGTATAACACGAATGTTTCTTTGCTGCAAGCTGTAACAATGGGATTGTAATCCGGCGTTTATTTTGTTATAATGAAAATATAACAAAATAAAGGGGATTTTTATTATGAAACCATTCTGGGGAACCGATCTGACCACCGACAAGAAGAATGAAACCCGCAACGGACGCGAATTTCTGGTGCAGGAGCCTACCCTCGCACTGGCCAGTTCGCTGGACGACTCCGCCGAACAGGTGCTGGAAAATATCAACCGCGCAAATCTGCCGCTGTTTTTCATCGTCCTGCAAGGACTTTGCGGACTTGCCGCGCTGATTACTGTCGGCGGTATCCTGCGGGCAATGGCCGAAATTTCCATTGTACAAGCCTACCGGAATGCGCCGTGGCTGTTCTGGATCGGCGGCATCTGTGCCGTGATCTGGGGCATTCTGTCTGTACTGGAACGTCTGAAAACAAAATCCGTGCTGGACACCGATGAAAACGCCTGCATCATGTCACGTCTGAAATCCGTCGGTGAATCTGTTTACGCGGAACTTGGCGTTCCCGCCCATGCCAAGGATGTGGATGTGCTGTCTTTCTTTTACAAGGTCAAAGACGACACCATCAAGGTAAAAGAAATCGGTATGCAGATTGCCCCCTATTTCAACCTTGATTGCAAGGCATTTGCCGACAACGAGCATCTGTATCTTGCGGACCATGAAGGCAAATATGCATTTCCGCTGTCTGCCATCACCGCCATCCGCACCGTAGAGAAAAGAATCCGCATAGAGGGATGGAACAAAGAAGTTTCGCACAACAAGGGGATTTACAAGCCGTACAAGCTGCGAAAAGACGATTGGGGCTGCATTCACTGCAAACCGTATCACATTGTAGAAATTCAGTACAACGGCGAAACCTACGGCATTTACATCCCGTCCTATGAATTGCCGGTGTTTGAGCAGTTGACCGGGCGCAAGGCGCAGCCGTAATAAAGCAAGGAGCATCCTATGTTTCGCAAGCATGAATTTTTGGATTTGAATCTTGGTCTTGTCAAAGAAAATTTTGCAGTTGTCAGTCGCAAAGACCGGAAGCTATGGGAAGCCCGCGGTTTTACGAAAATCCGCAAATACCCGCTCTTTGATTACCGTCCGTCCTTGTCAGAAATCGTGATGCTGGGGATGCCGCTGAACATCGAACAATTCGGTGCCGCAAATTTCGCGGGCAGCCGCATTACGGACCTTTGCCCCTTCTGCGGTACCTACGGCATGGGTGGTCCGGGCTTTTTCGGCATCAAGCTGGAGGGTAACTTCGGCGTCCGGTGGCTGACGTACTGCATCTGGTCGGCCGGCGAACATCTTTTGCTAGACGGGCGTGTACTGGAATGTCATCCCCGGTACTCATCGCAATATCAGCCGTTGCTTTCACCCGATGATTATTCCGGCAGTCTGCAATCGCTGAAAGAAGCCGTCACCGGCATGACGATCGAGTCCATTCGTGTCTCCGCAGATACCTTTGAATTGCGTTGCATCGACGCCAACGCCCATGTACATACCCTGCAATCATACAAATTTTCTGATGCATTCCCAGAGCGGAGCGGCACCGGACAAAAACGCCCTTCGTTTACCACCGGTGAAATGAAAGACTGGTGGCTAGTGACCTACGACGAAACACATCTGATGGTGTAAAAAACAAACTCATTTACAAGCCGTGCTGTCATCCAACCAAAGAGGTGATCTTATGCGTGTTCTTCAGCAATACCGCTTCAATATCCGCACCAAAATCCCGTTCGACCAATGGCCCGCCATCATCGAAAACTACCTGCATGACCAAAATCTGCATCATCACAGCTTTCACTATTATCTGGAATGCTATGATGATTCGGACAGATGCCGTTCCGTATTGGACGGCATAAAATGCAGAACCTGCCGTTCATCCCAATCCTACTGCGAGCAGTGCCGCAAAGAAGCCTCCGCTGCGTTACGAAAAGGAACCGCCTGCGAGCGCGCCGTAAAAGAAAATCCTTTTCTGGGCGCAATTCATACCCAGCAAACACAGTATGATACCACGCAGTCCCTGCACAACTTCTCTGAGCAATCCAACCGTACCAAAGAAGACATTTATGCCATCTGCACGAAGCTGTACCGCCGATACGGTTTTTCCAAAAGCACCTTGCTTTACCGGGACATCGACTTTTTCGGTCGCCGCGTTCCCACCTCTACCCCCGACCCGGAGCATTTTTACTACGGTTACCAAGGCTCCGGCATCACATTGTTCCGCAGCTGCCTCAGCAATGATAATGCCATCATCCTTACCGTAGAATCCCTCTGGCCCGGCGATGTACCGGATGCCACGCCCTACGCCGATGCATTGAGCGCGTATCTGCCGGGAATCAAGCGCACCGCCTACACAAAATTGATCATGGACGATGATGATCCGGCATATTACGATGCGCTGCACCGGATGGCAGCACCGCTGGTTGTACAAGCAGGTCGTTTTTTCGACGATCATAGTCCCAAAATCTGTGGAAGCACTACCCCTGACACAAAGGTCAGCACTGCCGCATTGCTCAAAAAATTCGGCAAGCAGTACGGCTACACTTATCGGGGCTACGACTATTACGTCTATTCCATGGAGAAACGGCTGCCGGGTGGGCACTGTCTCTGTCTTGACTTTGTATCCAGCCCCAGTATCCCACGCGCCGATCCCTGCATCAGTCTGTGCGGTCTGGGCTTCAGGCACGACATCTGGGCCGCTGATTTCATTCCGCAGAACACACAGCATTTTTCCGATTATCTCACACAGCTGTTCGATTGCCTTGCAGAAGCAGAACAAACCGTCTTTCCGGCTCTGCTGGATCTGTATCCCCAGACCCCGGATTGGTTTGTGCCTGCGCATACCTGACCGTGTGGGGTTACGTGGAAATCGAGCTAAAATAACAGATGAAAAAGGCTTGACCGAAATCGGCCAAGCCTTTTTTGTGTTTAAAACATACCCATGATCCAATAAATCAACCCATACACCACGCTGGCCGCCGTCCCGTACGCGATCACCGGTCCGGCGATCTTGAACAGGTTTGCTCCGACCCCCATCACGAAGCCTTCCTGCTTGTATTCGATCGCCGGGGACACCATCGCATTGGCAAAGCCGGTAATCGGCACCAGACTTCCCGCGCCGGCAAATCCGGCAAAATCATCGTAGACACCCAGTCCGGTAAATAGCGCCACCAGCCCCACCAGCGTCACCGATACCGTTGCGCGGGCGCCGTTCTCCGGCATTCCAACAGACGTATACCACGCAAACAGCGCCTGTCCGAGGGTGCAGATGCCACCCCCGCACACAAAAGCCTGCAGTCCATTCCGTATATACGGGCTGGGCGGTGAGGCTTTTTTTGTCATCCGGTCGTATTCTCCCTTGCTTGGCTGCATATAGATATCCTGCTCCTTCCGTATCCTGCTGTCCGTATTCTTCCCTGCTTCTGCAAATTTATTCCTGCAGTTTGTATGAATGTCGTCGTTCCGGCGCAAACTATCTGCGTTACAAGCAAAGGAGGATGCGTCATGGCTCTGATGGAACTGCGCCGCGTCAGTAAAATCTATCACGAACACAGCGACCGGGAGGTGCGCGCACTGGACGATGTGTCACTGTCCATTGAAGCGGGCGAGTTTGTCGCCATCGTCGGCAGTTCCGGCTCCGGCAAGTCCACGCTGATGAACTGCCTCGGCTGTCTGGACACCCCCACCCGCGGACAATATTTTCTCGACGGCACCGATGTCGCCCGGATGCGCGGCCGGGCACTGACCCACATCCGCAGCCGCACCATCGGTTTCATTTTTCAGGGGTTCAACCTGCTACCGGATCTGACCGCGCTGGAAAACGTCGCTCTGCCGCTGCAATACCGTGGCGTTCCTCCAGCAGAACGATTGCAGAAAGCACGGGAAGCGCTGATTTCTGTCGGACTGGCGCATCGGCTGAATCATCGCCCGCACCAGCTGTCCGGCGGTCAGCAGCAGCGGGTTGCCATCGCGCGGGTACTGGCGGCGGACCCCGCCGTTCTGCTTGCCGACGAGCCTACCGGCAATCTGGATTCTGCCTCCGGTGCAGAGGTCATGGCGCTTCTGCATCGTCTGCATCGGGCAGGCCGTACCGTGGTGCTCATCACACACGACCCGGCCATCGCCGCTTCCGCACCGCGGGTCATCCGTTTACAGGATGGTCATATTGTTCAAAATTACGACACAAATTTGTCTGTTTAGACAAAGAAAATTCATAATTTCGTCGTTGTGCATAAAATTTAAACTCAGTTTTAGTGTAATATCCACAAGCAAATTTTCAAAAATCCGTTGACAATTCCAAATCTCGTTGCTATAATGATGCCGTTGAATGAAGCGGGCGCAGTAATGCAAAACCCACTCAAACCATAACAACCACTACGCGATATGAAAGGATGATTGCTCATGTCTTCTCCGATTTCCCTGCATAACATTAACGTTCCCAATTTCCTGAAGGTACTGGACCACTGTGTCGGCGATGTTTACCTCGTTACCGAGGAGGGCGACCGCCTGAACCTGCGCAGTAAGCTGTGCCAGCTCGTTGGCCTGACCCGTCTGATCGAGGGCGGCTCCATCGCCGAGGCTTCCATCCTCTGCGAGCTTCAGGAAGACGAAACCCGTCTGTTCCGTTTCAACCTGTACGCCAAGGTCGAGGAATGATTCCCTCCTCCGACCTCTGATATATTCCCGCTGATCTGTTCAACATGGATCAATTTCGCCCTCCGCGCTGCGGGGGGCGATTTTTATTTTCATTTTTCGTTTGCATCCGTCAAAATATATGCTATAATGGGTGCAGACAATCTCATGCAACGAAAGGAACCGATACTTATGGCAAAATCCAAAAAATCCAACAGCAAAACTGTCAAGCTTCCCCGCTGGCTGGTCATCCTGTTGAGCATTCTGGTGGTCGTGTACTCCGCATATGAATATTTCTTTGTGGAGAACAACTTCTTCAATGGTGACCCGCTGTTCTCTGCCAACGGCGAGGGCGGCAGCACCGGCGATGGCAACCTGAACGTCTATTATCTGGACGTCGGTCAGGCCGACAGCATTTACGTAGAGCTGCCCAACGGTCAGAATATGCTGATCGATGCCGGCAACAACGCCGACGGCACCCCCATCGTGAAATACCTCCGCAACACGCTGCGGGTGAAGCGCATCGACTATGTCATCGGCACCCACGCCCACGAGGACCACATCGGCGGTCTGGATACGGTCATCAAAAACTTCACCATCGGGTCGATCATCATGCCGTACCTGCCGGACAAGAGCGTACCCACCACCAAAACCTATGAAGATGTGCTGGATGCCATCGTGGACAAGAATCTGACGGCAACGGCGGCCTATGGCGGTCAGCTGCTGCTGAACGACACCGAGCGTCAGCTGAAAATCGAGATCCTCTCCCCGGTCAAGGACAAATACTACGAGGAGATGAACGATTATTCCATCGTCATGCGCATCACCTACAAAAACCGCAGCTTCATGTTCACCGGCGATGCTGAAAAGCTGCCGGAAGGTGAGATGGTGGATGCCGGCTATGACCTGAAGGCCGATGTGCTGAAAATGGGGCATCACGGTTCGTCCACTTCGTCGTCGGAGAAATTTGTGAAGGCCGTTGACCCCACCTATGCGGTCATCACCTGTGGCCGGAACAACGACTACGGTCATCCGCACAAGGAGACGCTGTCCCTCATCAGCAAGCTGAAGCTGACGACCTACCGCACCGACAAGCAGAACACCATCAAGGCTGCCTGTGACGGCGATAAGATTACGTTTACCACCGGTCTGCCGGTGTGCGACGGCAACTCGGACGACTGATTCCGGACAATAAAAATTCCCTTTGCGAAAAACGCAAAGGGAATTTTTATTTGCAATGATTTTTTTACAGCAAGCAGACCTCGTGTTCCTCTGCCCATTTCACCGTTTCTTCCGGCCACAGCGACGACTGCACTTCACCGATGTGTGCGCGCCGCAGGAAGAACATACAGATTCTGGACTGACCGATGCCGCCGCCGATGGTGCAGGGCAGCTGACCGCTGAGCAGCGCTTTCTGGAACGGTAGCGAAGCCCGGTCCTCGCAATCCGCCATGCGAAGCTGCGCCGCCAGCGCATTTTCGTCGACACGGATGCCCATTGAGGACAGTTCCAGCGCACAGTCGATCAGCGGATAATATACAATAATATCGCCATTCAGGTTCCAGTCATCGTAGTCCGGAGCGCGTCCGTCGTGCTTCTGTCCGGAGCGCAGGACACCGCCGATCTGCATGATGAATACCGCACCCTTGGCACGGGCGATTTTGTATTCCCGCATTTTCGGGGTATCCTCCGGGTACAGGTCTTCCAACTCCTGCGAGGTCACAAAATAGATCTCCTCCGGCAGGATCCGCTTGATGTAGGCATACCGTTCCGCCATGTGCCGTTCGGTACGCTTCAGCGCCGCATACACACTGCGGACGGTGGACTTCAGCGTACTCATCTTCCGGTCCTCCCGGCGGATGATTTTCTCCCAGTCCCATTGGTCCACGTAAATGGAATGGATGTTGTCGGTATCTTCATCCCGCCGGATGGCGTTCATGTCGGTGTAGAGGCCCTCGCCCACTTCAAAATCGTACCGTTTCAGCGCCATCCGCTTCCACTTGGCCAGCGAATGGACGATTTCCGCCGGAGCATCCCCCTGCTCCTTGATGCCGAAGGACACCGCGCGCTCCACACCGTTGAGGTTGTCGTTCAGACCGGATTCCGGGCGCACGAACAGCGGCGCCGATACACGGGTCAGATTCAGTTCATAGGCCAGCGCCCGCTCGAAGAAGTCCTTGACCTCCTTGATGGCGATGGCAGTCTCCTTGATGGTCTGGGGAGCTCGGTAATTTTCCGGGACATTGAATTTCATGGGTCGTTCCTCGTTTCCGTATGCGATGCAGTATTGGTCAGAATGTTGTTTCATTGTACCATAATGCGTCCGAAAATTCAATACACAATCCGTTGTGCGGACTGTTTTTTTATGTTATGATAATATACAGATATCCATACGTCTTACGATCCGCGAAAGGATGATTTCCCATGAAAAGCATATTCGTCAACAACGGCACCCGGATTCCGGAGGTGTTCGGCACAGACACCGTCGCCGCGCTGACGGCCGAAGCCGGGCTCGACCCGCACATATACAGCAAGGCCGACATTCTTGCCGACCCCACACTTTCCGCCGATGCGGACTATCTGTTTTCGACGTGGGGAATGCCGAAATTCACCGAAGATGAAATCGCCCGCTGTTTTCCGCGGCTGAAAGCCGTGTTCTACGCCGCTGGTACGGTACAGGCGTTTGCCCGGCCGTTTCTGAACCGGTCCATCCGGGTCTTTTCCGCATGGGCGGCCAACGCCGTCCCCGTGGCGGAATATACCGTAGCGCAGATCCTGCTGGCGAATACCGGCTATTTTCAGGCCTGCGCCCGTTTTTCGCAGGGCGCCGCACATCACCGCAATGCGCAGTGCCACGCCGCCACTTTTCCCGGCAACTACGGGTGCAAGGTGGGGCTCATCGGTGTCGGTATGATCGGTTCGATGGTGGCCGAACGGCTGAAAGACTACCGGCTGGAGGTGCTGGTGCACGATCCGTTTTTGTCGGATGCACGTGCCGAAGCACTGGGGGTACGCAAAGTGCCGCTGGAGGTGCTGTTTGCCGAATGCCAGACCATTTCCAACCATCTGGCCAACAATCCGCAGACCGTCGGCATGCTGAATGCGTCCTGCTTTGACCGGATGAAACCCAATGCCGTCTTTCTGAATACCGGGCGCGGCGCGCAAGTCGTGGAAGACGATTTGTGCCGTGCATTGACCGCGTACCCGGAACGCACCGCCGTGCTGGACGTCACCTTTCCCGAACCGCCGGCAGACGGCAGCCCGCTGTACGCGCTGCCCAACGTATTCCTCACACCGCACATCGCCGGCAGCAAAGGCGACGAGGTACACCGGATGTCGGAATATATGCTGGAGCAATTCCGCAATATCACCGCCTGCCGCCCCGTCCGGTGGGAAGTGACCCTGCCGATGCTGGAAACGATGGCTTGACGCAACATTTTGGCGTAATATTGATTTTTGACACATAAAAAGCCCGCGGATGCAACGATTTGATTGCATCCGTGGGCTTTCATTGTGATATCCTTACGGTGTCTTGCAGACTGTCTCAGATTTCTCTGGCCTTTTTGTTTTTACCATGCTTCCGTCAGATAAATTTTCTCGTTTTCCGTAAACTGAGGCTGCTCCAGCAGATACTGCCGCAGTTCCTCCGCAGGCAGATCTCTGCGGTTCCACGCCCATCCCTTGACGCTGATTTCGCTTTCGATGCGGGTCAGCGCGTACAGGAACCGGCTCTGGCGGTACGCGGCTTCGTCGGCGGTGTAGTCCACCGTCACCGTGTATACGGCATCGGGGTCCACATTTTCGACGGTCACTGTCAGGTACTCCTCGGTCAGCACATCGGCCTCCACAGGACATCCGTTGGCGCATACCGTCACCTTGCCGTCCGGAATGTTCCGGAATTCCAGCTTCAGAGTCCGGCGAGGCAGCTTATCCGTATCGCCCGTGGTACGGATGGTCACGATCTGACGATTTTCCGTGCCAACGGACTCGAATACCGTCTCCGCAGCGAAATCGTCGTATTCCTCCGGCATCTCATAATGTCCGGTGCCGTTGAAGCACTGCACTTCCAGCCGGTCGGGGCAATCCGCCCGGTTGGTATGGTAGCGGCCATCCAGTACGAAGAAGCCGCCTTCCTTTGCCAGCACCGGGATGACATCCATGGGGCGCACCATCTCCACCGTGCGTCCACCGCGGTACACGTTTCCGGTGAAAATATCCGTCCACGTTCCCTCCGGCAGCCATACCTTCGTTTTTGCCAGATGCTTTTCGTCGCCGGGGGTTACTACCGGCGCAACGATCAGCTGACCGCCGAACAAGTATTGATCCGGGCATTCATAGGCCGCCGCTTCTGCCGGCCATCCGTAGTATATCGGTTCGATCAGTGCTTCGCCGTCCCGGTGATTTTTCAGTGCCGCCGCGTGCAGGAACGGAATCATCCGGTGGCGCAGGCGCATAAATTCCGCCGCAATGTGACCGGTGCCGTTCAGGTATACATGAGGCTCCTTGGTGTTGTAATCGTAATCGCTGGAATGCAGGCGGTTGACCGGGCTGAACACGCCGAACTGCACCGACCGCACATACAGTTCATCATCCTTGGCACCATGCATATGACCGCCGATATCGTGGCTCCACCATGTAAAGCCAATGTTTGTTGCATTTGCCGTGAAATACGGCAGATATTTCAGCGTTTTCCACGTCATATGCGTATCGCCGGAGAACCCCAGCGGATAGCGGTGACCGGATGTCTCCGCATATCGGGAGAGGATCAGACCGTTTTTGTCCTTGCAGTTGTCCATCATGTGGTAGTGATTGAGTACCCACATGATGTCGATGCCGGCCGCCTTGGCGCGGGGGCCCTGCTGCCAGTCGATCCACCAAAGGTCCACGCCGTCCCGCTCATAGGGTTTGTGCAGCACATCGAAATAGGCATTGATGAACCGGTCCGAAGTGAAGTCCACCTGCACCGGAAGCGCCGTGGACGGGTCCATGCCCATCGCTTCTGCCATTTGCGGATACATATCCTCAAACCAGCGCACACCGGTCGCCGGATGCAGATTCAGCGACACTGCCAATCCCTTGTCCTTGAGTTTTTTCAGGAAGCGCCGGTAATCCGGGAACAGGTCCGTGTTCCAGCTGTATCCCGTCCAGCCGCTGGTACCGCCGTACGGTCCCACGTTCCGCCCGGATGCGGTGATGCCTTTGCGCTCGTCCACCGTCTTGGACCAGTGCCAGTCCATATCAATCACTGCCACCGTCAGCGGGATGTCCTGCTCGGCCATACGCTCCATCAGCCGCAGGTATTCACCCTCGGTGTATGCATGGTAGCGGCTCCACCAGTTGCCCATCGTATAACGGGGCAAACTGGGCACCGGACCAGCAATGCGGTAAAATGCCTTGACCGCGCCGCGGTAGTCCGTCCCATATGCAAATATATACCAGTCCTGTTCGCAGGCCCGGCGCTTATGCACCATGCCGTCCGCACCCAGCACCGATACCTTCGTATCGTCCAGAACAGCCACGCCGTTTTTCGATGCGACACCCATTTCCAATTCAATGGGGTTTTCGCCATCCTTATTGATCAGGATGTTGCCGTCGCAGCAATCCAGCGTGCGGTAGGTACTGCGGAAATTGGCGCGGTTGTCCAGCGGAGTGGGTACACCGCCGATTTCCACCGTACACTTTTCCGGGTCCCGGTCCACCGTCAGCACGACCGCCCCGGTGTCGATCTGCACCCGGTCGGTTTCGCACTTTACGGTAAACGGCACCGGCGCCATATCCCGGAACCATACCCGCAGCGTCGCTTCGTCACAGAATTGTCCGGTGCTGTCCCGCTCGATGCGGAACAACCGGTCGGTCAGTACGCTGACCCGGATATGATCCAGTAACACCACATTTTCCGGCCGTACTACCGGAGAGGTTTTCGCAATCAGATGTGTATGCAGCACGATGGCCACCTGCTTTCATCATTATTGGCTATATTATAGCAAAAAAACGCAGACCCGTAAAGGTCTGCGTCCAGACTGTAGAAAAACCCAACTTTCGTTCGACGAAAGTTGGGTTTTTCTCATTTGCAAGCAGGAAAAAGCAAATCAATTCACAGAAAATCGCAGGAAAGGAATCTACTGCTCCTTTCTTGCGGTTTTTCCATTTCCAAAGA
>JAFTRF010000261.1 GCA_017462405.1 Clostridia bacterium
GCACATCATGCCTTCGATTTTCATGGTCTTTTTCATGGGAACGATCTCCTTTTCAATGATGATTTTTTGTGCATCGGACAGGGGTCTTGCCTTTATCTTATGATCCCGCGACCCGTCGAACATCTTGCAGAGGTTCAGTCGCAGGGCATTCGATACAACACAGAAGCTGGACAGACTCATGGCGGCGGCACCGAACATGGGGTTCATCTTCCATCCCAGCAGCGCGATGAACGCGCCGGCCGCCAACGGGATGCCGATGATATTGTAAATAAACGCCCAGAACAGATTCTGATGGATCACGCGCAAAGTCGCACGACTGAGACGAATGGCGGCAGGTACGTCGGTCAGACGGCTCTTCATCAGCACGACGTCGGCCGCATCAATGGCAACGTCCGTACCGGCGCCGATCGCTACGCCGATGTCGGCGCGGGTCAATGCCGGTGCATCGTTGATTCCGTCGCCCACCATCATGACCTTGCCCTGCTTCTGCAGCGCACGGATGACGGCTTCCTTGCCATCGGGCAGTACACCGGCCACGACCTCATCGACACCGGCCTGTCGTCCGATGGCGTTGGCGGTGCGGGTGTTGTCACCGGTCAGCATGACTACGCGGATGCCTTGATTCTGCAGTTCGCGGATGGCACGTGGGCTGTCCTCCTTGATGGTATCGGCCACGGCGATGATGCCTGCCAGACGGTCCCCCTCCGCAAAGAAGAGCGGGGTCTTTCCTTCTTCCGCCAGCGCTTCGGCACGGGATGCCAGTTCCGCAGGCACCTTGGCGCAGGTACGAATGAACGCAGCATTGCCGCCGGTCAGCACGATCCCGTTCCGGACGGCGGTAAGACCGTTGCCCGGCAATGCGCGGAAATGCTCCACGGCATCCGCCGCCACGTGCTGTGCTTCGGCATACTGCATCACTGCGTGGGCCAGCGGATGCTCGCTTTTCTGCTCCAGACTGCAGGCCAGTGCCAGCAGCTCTGCTTCGGTCGTGCCCTCGGCCGGGATCAGATCCGTTACCGCAGGTTCGCCGCGGGTGATGGTACCGGTTTTATCCAGCGCCGCGATCTGTACCTTGCCGGTTTCCTCCAGCGAGACGGCCGTTTTGAACAGGATGCCGTTCCGGGCACCCTTGCCGCTACCGACCATGATGGCCACCGGCGTAGCCAGACCCAGTGCACAGGGACAGCTGATGACCAATACGGAAATGCCACGGGCAATTGCAAAGCCTACCGTCTCTCCCAGCAACAGCCACACCAGCGTCGTGACGAGTGCAATGCCGATGACCACCGGTACAAATACGCCGGACACCCGGTCGGCCGTCTTTGCAATGGGCGCTTTGGTGGCGGCGGCATCGCTGACCATGCGGATGATCTGCGCCAGCGTGGTATCTTCACCCACACGGGTCGCACGGCATTTCAGAAAGCCGGATTGGTTGAGCGTCGCAGCCGACACCTTGTCGCCGGGCACTTTGTCCACGGGGATGCTTTCGCCGGTCAATGCGGCCTCGTTTACTGCACCGCTGCCCTCGATCACCACACCATCCACGGGGATGCTGCCACCGGGACGCACCACGAAAATGCTGTCCTTTTCCACCTGCTCCACCGGCACCTCGGTCTCCTGCCCATTTACCAGCAGGACCGCCGTTTTCGGTGACAGGCGCATCAGGCTTTTCAATGCATCGGTCGTTTTGCCTTTGGAGCGTGCCTCCAGCATCTTGCCGACCGTAATCAGCGCCAGAATCATTGCTGCCGCTTCGAAATACATATCATGCAGGAAGCCCATGGCAGCCGTACCGTCGCCGCGGGTCAGTGCATCGGTCATACGGAACAGCACCGCCGTACTGTAGCCAAACGCCGCCGCCGAGCCCAGCGCTACAAGTGTATCCATGTCGGGCGAGCGGTTCAGCAGGCCCTTGAAGCCGTTGATGAAAAATTTCTGATTGATGACCATTACCACGGCCGCCAGCAGCAGCTGGATCAGCGCCTGTGCGGCGGGATTTTCCGCCAGCGCCGCCGGGAGCGGTGCGCCCCACATATGCCCCATGGAGAAATACATCAGCACAAGCAGAAAGCCCAACGAAGCAATCAGCCGCCGGCGCAATACCGGTGTTTCGCGGTCCTGTAGGGCATCTTCCGCAGCAGATTCGGTCCGGACCGCCGCAGCATCGGCTTCCGAAGCGCCATATCCGGCCTGCTCCACCGCCGCAATGATTGCCGTCGCCGGTGCGGTGCCTTCCACGCCCATGGAATGCGTCAGCAGGTTCACCGAGCAGGCCGTGACCCCCTCCACCCCGCTGACCGCTTTTTCGACACGGGCGCTGCAGGCAGCACAGCTCATCCCGGTCACGTTGTATTTTTTCATACGATCATCCTTTCGTTTGTTTCATCTCGTATATGAGAATATTTTCTTTTTTGAGAATATCAGCGCATCAGCTTCTGCAATGCGGCCACGAGTTCCTCGACGGCACCGTCTTCTCCCGATTGGATCTCACGCACCACACATCCGCGGATGTGGCTGGCCAGCAATTCCTTGTTGAAGGCATTGACCGCCGCATTGACCGCTGCGGACTGTGTCAGAATGTCGGTGCAATAGGCATCATTCTCCAGCATTTTGCGGATGCCCCGGATCTGTCCCTCGATGCGGTTCAGACGATGGATCAATTGTTTTTGTTCCTCCGCATCGCGGATGGTCTTTTTATGGTTGCAGCACGATTGCATCGGCTCACCTCCGTGATGATTTGTACTTCTATTATATACCCCCCTGGGGTATATTGTCAAGGGATTTTTGCAGTGCAAATTATTCATGAAAAAGTTACTTGATTCTTCGATGCGTTCTGTTATAATATAGGATGGATATTCCAAATGAACATAAAGAAATGAGAGGGCAAAAAAATCGTGCGTATTTCATGGAAAACCTGTCTGAAAGTTGCCGCTACAGTGTTTTTACTGTACCTCGGCATCCATTACTGGCCGGAAATCACCCGTCTGGGAAAAGCCTGCCTGTCTGCGGCCGGTCCGCTGATTGCCGGTGGCGTCATCGCGTATGTGATCAACATCCTGATGAGCTCCTACGAAAAGCGGATCCTGCGCAAAACCAAAAATCCGTGGCTGCAAAAAATCCGGCGGCCGCTGTGCATTATTCTGGCGCTGTTGACATTGATTGCCGTCGTGGCATTGGTCTGCTTCCTGATTATCCCCCAGCTGATCGATTGTATCATCCTGATTTTTGAAGTGGTCCCCATTATGATCGAAGATGCGCTGATTCAGCTGAACGAGCTGAATCTGCTGTCGGAGGAAACCCTGAAGCCGTTGCTGGACATCGACTGGACCTCCAGACTGGAGCCGCTGGTACAGATGCTGACCTCCAGTCTGGAAAATGTAGTGACGTTGGTCGTCAATGCACTGTCCTCTGTCTTCTCGGCCGTGGTCAACACGCTGATCAGCGTAATTTTCGCCATTTACCTGCTGATGGGCAAAAACACCATCGGCCGTCAGGTGAAGAAGGTCATGCGTTATTATCTGCCGACCCGCTGGCACAAGTCCATCCGCTACTTCTTCTCGACGCTGAACGACTGCTTCCGCCGCTATGTCATCGGTCAGTGTACCGAAGCCATTATTCTGGGTATCCTGTGTATGGTAGGTATGTGGATCTTCGGTTTCCCGTATGCATCTATGATCGGTGCGCTGGTGGCATTCACCGCACTGATTCCCATTGCCGGTGCGTATATCGGCGCCATCGTCGGTGCATTTATGATCCTGACCGTTTCGCCCATGCAGGCTCTGCTGTTCCTTGTTTACATCATCGTACTGCAGCAGCTGGAGGGCAA
>JAFTRF010000262.1 GCA_017462405.1 Clostridia bacterium
CCAACAAACTCCCGGCAAATGCACGGTACCCACGGGCGGCAACCTGCCGCCCGGAATCTATGCGCGCCAACAAACTCCCGGCAAATGCACGGTACCCACGGGCGGCAACCTGCCGCCCGGAATCTATGCGCGCCAACAAACTCCCGGCAAATGCACGGTACCCACGGGCGGCAAATTGCCGCCCCTACTGCGAGGGCTTTTCAGACATCGCAAAATCCTTAATTTGACCGCATTGACAGCGGAGGCATCCATTCTTTAATTCCGGCTGAATTCGGCCAGTTCCAGTCCGTCGTTGTGGTCCAGCGCCCAGTCGATGTTCCACGGGCTGGTGAACAGCAGCAGCTTGTTGCCCTTCAGATCCTCGATGCGGCGGGTATCGGAACTCAGCTGCAGGGTACGGGGGTCGAGGTCCTCGTTTTCGATCCAGCGGATGTGCGAGTACGGCAGACCCTGCATCCGCAGGTCCACACCGTATTCGTTCTTCAGACGGTACACCAGCACGTCAAACTGCAGCGTACCGACCACGCCCACGATCACTTCCTCCATACCGCCGCCCAGCGGACGGAAAATCTGGATGGCGCCTTCCTGTGCGATCTGCTCCATGCCCTTGACGAACTGCTTGCGCTTCATGGTGTCCATGGGGCTGACCAGCGAGAAATGCTCCGGTGCGAAGGTGGGAATGCCCTCAAAGCGGATCTTGCGGCTGGGAGCGCACACGGTGTCGCCAATGGAGAATACACCAGGATCGAACACGCCGATGATATCGCCGGCATAGGCTTCATCGATGATCTGCCGTTCCTCGGCCATCATCTGCTGCGGCTGAGAAAGCTTCATCTTGCGGTTGCCCTGCACGTGCAGCACTTCCATGCCCTTTTCAAATTTACCGGAGCAGATGCGCATGAACGCGATCCGGTCGCGGTGTGCCTTGTTCATGTTGGCCTGAATCTTGAAGACAAAGGCCGAGAAATCCTTGTCAAAGGGGTCCACGATGTCATCTGCGGTGGCGCGGGCCAGCGGCGAGGACGTCATGCGCAGGAAATCCTTCAGGAACGGCTCGACACCAAAGTTGGTCAGTGCGGAACCGAAAAATACCGGAGACAAGCGGCCTGCACTGACCTCGTCGAGGTCAAATTCTGCGCCGGCACCGTCCAGCAGTTCTACGTCATCGGCCAGCGTCTGGTACAGGTCTTCACCCAGCATGGCTTCCAGCCGGTCACTGTCGGCCAGATCCACTTCTTCCGAGGCAACTTCATGACGGCCGTTGTCGGCGGCGGTAAACTGCAGGATCTTCCGCTCTTCACGCTGATACACGCCCTTGAAGTCCCGGCCGGAACCGATGGGCCAGTTCATAGCGTAGGTATTGATGCCCAGCACCTGCTCAATTTCCTCCAGCAGGTCAAAGGGGTTGCGGGCCTCGCGATCCATCTTGTTGACGAAGGTAAACACCGGGATGTGGCGCATCATACATACCTTGAACAGCTTGATGGTCTGCCGTTCCACACCCTTGGAGCCGTCGATGACCATGACGGCAGAGTCGGCCGCCATCAGCGTACGGTAGGTATCTTCGGAGAAGTCCTGGTGACCGGGGGTGTCCAGAATATTTATGCACCGGCCGTCGTATTCAAACTGCAGCACCGAGGAAGTCACGGAAATACCGCGCTGCTTTTCAATTTCCATCCAGTCGGACACGGCGTGCTTCATGGACTTTTTGCCCTTAACCATACCGGCGGTCGCAATTGCGCCTCCGTACAGCAGGAATTTTTCCGTCAGCGTCGTTTTACCGGCGTCGGGGTGCGAGATGATCGCAAATGTGCGCCGTTTTTTGATTTCGTTTTCCATCGTAGCCATATCAGCTGTTCCTTTCCATCTTTGCTCTTTATTTCATTATATATATGATATCCCGTTTATTCCGGCGACTCTTCGCTTCCGCTCTGATATTTTCCGGGCGATACGCCGTATTTCTTTTTGAACATTTTGGAGAATGTGAATACGTCGGTGTAGCCTGCAGCGGCGGCCGCTTCGCCGGGGCGAAGGCCGTATTTGCAGATCAGCTCCGCCGATTTGCGCAGGCGGTAATCCACCAGATATTCCTGCGGCGAGAGGCCCTCCTCCCGGCTGAATACTGCGCTGAAGTAGCTGCGGCTCAGACCCAGGCTCCGGGCAATGCCCTGCACCGACACATCCCGCGCATAATTGGCGTGGATATAATTTTTGGCACGGCCCACATAATCTGTCACCGCCGGCTCAATTTCACCGAAGTCATCGGTCATGACCGCCAGCAGCTCGCAGATTTTTCCGCACAGCCGCAGTTCCAGCGACGGGCGCAGATCGGTGCAGGCCGTCATCTCCTGAAACAGCCCGCGGCCCTCCGGCAGCGTGAAAACATCCTGCCGGTTCAGCACGAAATCGTCGTCGCCCACCAGTGCTGCCGCTTCAAAGCCGATCCATGCGACCGTACAGCCTTGTTTGCTGTCGGCCTGCCCGCGCACCAGTTCACCGGGGCGCGCCACAAAAAGCTGATCTTTTTTCAGCGCATAGGAGCGGTCGTCCGCCGTAAAACCGGCTTTGCCGTCCATGACATACATGATCAGATAATAGTCGATGTGCATCGGCCCCAGACTTTCCTCCGGAAGCCAGCTTTCGCTCCCGCACACCACCGGCACGATAGCCCCCAGATTGCTGCGAAGCAACAAAATTTCCTGCCGCTGTTCCCCCTCAGAATCCGAGGGGCGGAGCAGGCTCTGTTCAGTTTCTTCTGTCATATGCGGCACCTTCTTTTTTTGCAGATACCAAGTAATTATATCAAAACCACTGCAGAAAAGCAATAACCTCCGCACAAAAACACATCCGCATTTTGCGTTTTGCCGCTTTTTTTCTTGCCGTGCCCGGACATAAACGCAAAAAAGCGCCGTCGAACAGACAGCGCTTTCTCTCTCTTACTGTGCAGGACGCTTCCGGGTCCACTCACCCTGCCGCAGCCCGATGTCGTTGGGTCCGATATCAATGCAGGGCGGCACGATCGGGTCGTACTCCTTCCCGGTGATGTGGCTGCCCCATGTGGTGATCCGCCCGGTACGCTCGCCCTCCACGCGGATCAGCGGCCACGTACCGTCCGCCGGGAAGGTGCAGCCGTTCAGAAAAATGTCCGTCCGGTCGTAGGTCACGCCCTCCGTCCCCACATTTTTCAGCAGCATCATCGTATTGGTCAGATCGCAATGGCTCATCCGCACCTGCCGGATCGGGGTTTTCACAAACATCAGCCAGCGGATTTTGCCCCGCCGATGAATATTTTCAAAAGTGATGTTTTCCTGCACCGGCATCTCAGACCCCGGATACACGCTCCGGGAGTGCCGGTCCTTGTCAAAGTGGAACGCAAAACCCACCGGACGGTCTTTTTCCAGAAAAATATTGCGGAATGCAATATTGCGACAGCCGCAATTGTGCAGGTCCCCCTCCTGGACCATCACCCACGCAATGCCGTCCAGCACGACCGTGCCTTGCTCGTGCGTCGGCGGCGTGACGGAGGTGTACTCGCGTCCGTCCGGGGTCATAAACACCCGGTACAGCCGGTGATTGTGCACCACTGTGTCGGAATGCTGGACGCGCATCCCCGGAAACCAATCCACCCACGATCCAGCCAGAATCCGGCAGAAAAAGCCGACGGTGTCCGCATCGTTCAGGTCATAGCAATCCTCGATCACGCCGTCCTCGATCCAACCCAGTTCCGGGTTGCTGATGGAATAATCGTGCGCATTCAGCGCAATGGGGTCATCATATGTACGGAAAATGCAGTGGCGGATCGAAAAGCGGCGTCCGCGCCCCAGGTGAATGCCGTCTTTGCGGCCCTCCACACGGATATTTTCGAGCTTGATGTCTTCGAAAGCGCATACATGAATGGAAAAATTCGAAGGCTGCAAGTCGAGATTCTCATAGTCACGGATCTCCAGATCGCGGATATGGAAGAAATTGACCATTCCGTTCAGTCCGGGCACATTGCGCTCCGTCTGAACCGCACCCACCTGATGCTCCACGCCATTGGTCATCAGGCGCAGACCGTAAATCCGGATGTGATGATCGGTTTCACCGGTGAATGCGCCCCGGTTGATCATCGCGTAGCCCGTTTCGCCATCACACGGCTGCCGCCGGAGGTACAATCCATTTTCAAAGCGCAGGGTCGTATTGCTGCCCAGCACGATCTGCTCGCTGATGTCCGCGATGCCCTGCCCGTCCACAAAAATTTCTCCGCCGCAATCCACCGCCCGCTGCAATGCAGCACTGTTTGCATTGGCAGAATTACCCGGTGCAAAGCCGAAAGAGGATGCTTTTATCATAAAGTTGTTTCACTCCATCTGTTTTTCCACATTTTTTGGCGATATTGCTGAAATCTTACCTTATTATAGCAAAACAGTCTGCCGCTTGTAAAGGCGAAAAACAAAAAAAGACGGA
>JAFTRF010000263.1 GCA_017462405.1 Clostridia bacterium
AACACGATGCATACGAATGGACATTGGAACCGGGGATTCATACGGTCCGGGTGGAGAAGCTGCCGGCGATTTTTTGCCGGGGATGGATGAGCCGGGCGGTGCTGTACCATCTGTCGATGATGAGTACGGAGTTTTCACTGCAATCGGTCATGGAAAATGCGGATGCGTGGGTCATGGAGATCACGGTGGACGGGCAGGAGGACCTGCATCTGCGGGTCAAGGTGGCCGAAACGCGGTTGGTGCTGACAGAGGGGAACGCGCATTGTCGGGAAGTGATATTGACCCGCAGCGCATCGCCGGAAGCAGTCAAAAAGGTGAAAATTGCCTATTTGATGCCGATTATGGTGCTGTTTGGTTTGATGGCATTGCTGTTCGGTGGCGTGACGGTGTATTATGTTATTGCCCGGAATATTCCGTTTGCGGTCTTGTTTGCTTTGGGAACGGCCGGATGGTGTGTATTTTCGTGGAAAAATCTGCATCGCCTGTGGCATAGCGACCGGAAAACGAAAAAACAATGAACAAACAAAAGGAGAACGTTGCATGAAAAAGATGGCTGTATTGTTAATTTTTATATTGAGCCTTTGCCTGCTGACTGCCTGCGACCCGGTGCTGCCGGAAAATCCGGACAATGGGAGCTACGGTACGGAAAATCACGTTGTTGTCCGGTGCAATCCGCATCCGCTGACCGCAGGACAGACAGCAGAACTGACGCTGATTTATCCTGACACCGAGGGTACCGCCATCGCAGGATGGGACAACATCCGCGTCACAGTAGTCGAAGGCACAGACATTGTCACGGTAGAAGGAGTGAAACTGACTGCACAGAAAGCCGGCACTGCGCAAATTCTGGTGGAAGTAGATGCACAGTGCGCCTTTATGGGCATCATCATTGATACAGTGACATATCAGACCGAGGCCCTCATCACCGTCAATGCCGGATAAACCTTCTGCATTTCTCATATTCAACAACGCAAAACCGCCGCACATTTCATTGCGAAACGTGCGGCGGCTTTTTATTTATGATTCAGGGAGACGTAATCAGGTGTACTCTACGACGTCGGCCCAGCGGAGCAGGAATTCGCGCTCTTCGGGCTTGCCCTTGACGGACTGGGAAGCGGCCACGATGGGCATCCACTTCTCTACGTACTGACGGGCGGTGTCACTCTTGAGGCAGAACAGCTTCAGGTACTTCTCGGCCAGTGCTTCCTTGCCTTCCAGGCAGAACAGCAGGTAGGTGCGGGCCACATCGGCAGATGCATTGCCCTGCGTTGCGTGGGACCAGTCGAGGATGTAGGGGGTGCCGTCGGCGGTGATGATGATGTTGGAGGGGTTGAAGTCGCCGTGGCAGACCTTGTGGTGCTTCTTCATACCGGCCAGACGAGCCTGCAGCTCGTAGCGGGTGGTCGCATCCAGCGTAGTCTCATTGATCTTGCGGGACATCTTGTCGTGCAGCTTGTTCAGCAGGGGAGAGCGCTTGCTGTGGACTTCCATCTGCAGATTGACGAACAGGTCGAGGTATTCATCTTCCTTTTCGGGATGCTGCTCCATCAGCTCTGCCAGACTGGTGCCCTCAATGTACTCGGACACGATTGCCCAGCAGCCGTTGACCTTGCATACCTCGACGACCTTGGGGATATTCAGACCGGTTTCCTCTACACGGGCCTGATTCAGAGCCTCGTTCAGGATGTCAGCCTTGGAGTGTACGGTGCCGAACACCTTTGCGGTCAGGTTGCCGTCACGATAAATGGTCTTGGTTTCGCGCTTTGCGATGATATTTTCCAGATTCATGATTGCTCCTCCTTAAATCAGACCGGCTCGTTGGTGCCGTAGTAAGCGTTGAGGTACATCTGCTTGATTTCGCTCATCAGCGGGTAGCGGGGGTTTGCACCGGTGCACTGGTCGTCGAAGGCCTGCTCCACCATTTCGTCCAGACGAGCCAGGAAATCGGCTTCGTCCACGCCGTAATCGCGGATGGTCTTCTTCACGCCGACCTTCTCCTTCAGTTCGTCGAAGGCAGCAATCAGCGCATTCAGCTTGTCGGTGTCGGTTTCACCCTTCAGGCCCAGTGCGTTGGCTACCATTGCGTAGCGGGCGAGGGTGTGGGGATGATCGTA
>JAFTRF010000023.1 GCA_017462405.1 Clostridia bacterium
GCGTGATGCAATATCTGGAGGAGCGGGGCAAGGGCGTGAAGGTCGGCTCCAGTGTGGTCCCCATCGTGGTGGGGTCCTGCATCTTTGACTTAGGCTGTGTGGACGGGTCTGTACGGCCTGACGCCAGGATGGGCTACAAGGCCTGTGAGGACGCGGAGCGGAATGTCGAGCGAAACGGAAACATCGGTGCGGGCATGGGCGCGACGGTGGGCAAGCTGCTCGGTGCCGAGCGGAGCATGAAGTCCGGCCTGGGCTGCTATGCGGTGCAGGTGGGTTCCCTTCAGGTGGGCGCGATCGTCAGCGTCAACGCCATCGGCGACGTCTACGAGATGGACTCCGTGAAGGAGCTGGCTGGTCTGCTGAACAAGGAAAAGACAGCCATGATCTCCAGCGAGGTCGAAGCGGTGAAGCTTTTGCAGCTGGCACGCACCTTTTCGCTGAACACCACCATCGGCTGCATCATCACCAACGCAGGTCTTGACAAGGCGGAGATGAACAAGGTCGCCGCCATGGCCTCCAACGGCATTGCCCGTACCATTCGCCCGGTCAATACCTCGATGGACGGTGATTCCATGTATGCGCTATGCACCGGCAAGGTCAAATCCAGTGCCGATGTGGTCGGTACGCTGGCCGCACACGTCGTCGGGCGGGCCATCAATCGCGCGGTGCTGTCCGCAGAGGAAAAATACGGCTTCAAATCCGCACAAAGCTTTCTGAAAAGATAAATCATAAAAAATAGGTCTGATGCCACGTGCATCAGACCTATATATTATTATACGTTATATACCCCGGAAGCGGTGATTTTTTGGCTGTGACCGTCCGGACCGCACAGGGTGCATTCCCGGACCTCCGGCGGCAGATCCACCGTTACCGCCAGACCGGTTCTTCCCTGCTCTGCGCGGACGAAAATTTCGCCGTTGGGGGTCGGCACCGTAGCCTCGGCCCACGTCAGATGCGCCAACCGGGGCCGGATGACCACACGGTCAAAACCCATGCCGACATTCTGCACACCGGTGATCCATTTCGGCAACTGCCATGCCGGACCGGAACTCCATCCGTGGCAATAGCTGCCCAGTGCATCGTACCAGTGCGTCTCGTTCATTTCCGGCAGATCCAGCCGTTCCCAACAGGTGCGGCTGTCTGCATCCAGCATTTTGCCCCATGCCGTGTAAATATCCCGCAGTGCCTCTGCCGTATAGCCCAGATGGAACAGCGCTTCGATGCGCCATGCCATCGAAAAGCCCACCCGCGGCATGACGCAGCGGATCATGCGCTGGATGCCCAGTTCGTCCACTTTTCCGGCCAGCGCCGCCCGCGGAGCGACATACTGATTGATACCGGTGAACCGCTGGCGCACGTCGTCGGTATAGGACCCGAAACGGCGGTCGCGGTAATACGCTTCAATGTGGCGATCCAGCCGCAGAGCCTGCCCGTCTGCCCAGCTTGCCAGCGGTGCATCCGACACCAGCTCCGCCAGCCGCTTCAAAGCACGCATCGCCAGCAGCATCTCCATCAGCAGCGCACCTTTGGAGCCGTAGCCACTCAGCGGGCTGATGTTCACATCCATGTGAATGGTGTAATTGAAGCCGTAACCGTCCCGCTTGCTGGCAAAATCGTCGATCCGCCAACGGCCGGGGCTGTTCAGGTCGGTCATATCCAGCATAAATTCTGCGGCTTTGCGGGCACTGTCCATAAATTCCGGCAACACCGCCGTATCGCCGGTACAAGCCACATATTCCCACAGGCCACTGATGTAGTCGCACATATAATTGGGGATAATCCAGCGGTTCTGGCCGTCACCGGGTACGTTGGGCATATAAGATATGCCCGACGGGCTGTTGTGCTGTTCGCCGCCGCCCCGTGCCGCACAGGCCGGGATGGCACCGCAGGGATACTGGCTGTCGCGCATCATACGCAGGCTTCGCAATGCCAGCACATGGTCACCGAACGCATACCATGCACCGGGAAATGTAAAGCGGTAATCCCCCAGCCACAGCAAGCCGTCCCGCTTGACGCCATCTTCGTAAAAGGTCTGCATACACGCACGGGCGGTTGCGGCAGAAATATCCCAGATGCGGTTCAGGCGGTCATCGCTGCACCGGAACATGCCGCGGGGTACGACCGGCCATCCGCCATTGACGGCCGTCACGTCCTCCAGCCGTACATTTTCACTGCTGGTCACGGTGATGTTCACAAACCGGAACCCGCGGCGACCACGGCTGCGAATGGTGTGCGTTCCGGCGGTCAGGTCGTACTGATCCACCACCAGCTGATACCAGTTGCAGGTCAGCGGCTCTTTACGCAACGCATAGTCGGGGTGTTCCTCGTAATCAATGCGCACATGGGCATCGGCCGTACAGGTCAGCGTGACCTCCAGCCCGCCTACCATTTCGCCGTCAAAGTCCAGCAGGATGTGGGCCTCGCCACAGGCACACAGAAACACGGTGGTTCCCGATTTTTCCAGAAAGGCCAGCGGCGACTTCACCAGACCGGTTTCGTATACCCGTTTCGGTGCTTCGTTGCGGTATTGCAGCATCGGATTTCGCTCAAACATTGTTTTTTCCTCCGTAAAATGACGGAATTATCCCATATTGCGCTTCAGGTTGGCAAAATTCGCAAAAATTTTCTTGGTGCCTACCTTTTCAAAAGCAATTTCCAGCAGGGTGTCGTTGCCCATCTTTGCGGCCGACAGCACCATGCCCTCACCAAATGTTTTATGCTCAACCAGATCGCCCACCTTGTACTGTACCGTCTGCACCGGTTTTGCGGAACGGGCAGAACGGGTTCCGGCCGGCCGGCTCATATTCCCTGCACCGACACCGATGGTACCGATGCTGTGGGCCGAACGAATGGCCGTCTCACGGGTGGACTGAATCGACACCGGCACCTTGACACCGGGTTCGGGCATTTTCCAGCTGCGGGCAACCGTCACGTCCTTCAGTTCCGCAGGAATCTCTTCAATGAAACGGGAGGCCTTGTTCCGCTGGGTGGTTCCGTAAATCAGACGCTGGTTGGCATTGGTGACCGTCAGCACTTCGCGGGCACGGGTAATACCCACATAAGCCAGACGGCGCTCTTCCTCCAGTTCTTCCGGATCCAGCGTAGACTGATAACCAGGGAAAATGTACTCCTCCATGCCGGGGATAAACACGACGGGGAACTCCAGACCCTTTGCGGAATGGAGCGTCATCAGGGTAACGGCATCGGCGGACTCATTGTAGTTGTCAATGTCGGTCAGCAGCGCCACTTCCTCCAAAAAGCCGCTCAGAGAAGCTTCGTCACCGTTTTCCTCCTGATAGTGGATCAGGTTGGTGGCCAGTTCGTTGATGTTTTCAATGCGCATCTCCGTTTCGTCATTCTGCGCACGGAGATAGCCTACATAGTCAATCTTCGACAGCATATGCTGATACAGATCCTGAAGCGGTACCGACGGGTCGGCAGCCTCGGCGATCAGTTCATCCATCAGGTCGGCAAATGCCCGCAGCTTGGAGGCCGAGCGCTTCAGCAGGTCGAACTCATCGGCATGACGGATGACCTCGTACAGACTCATGCCCACCTGATGCCCGATTTCCAAGGCATTTTCCACCGTCTTCTCACCGATGGAGCGTTTCGGCTCGTTGATGATGCGGCGCAGGCGCACGGAATCGTCGGGATTGGCCAGCACACTCAGATAGGCAATCATATCGCGGATTTCCTTGCGTTCATAGAAGCGATGGCCGCCGATGATGCGGTACGGTACACCCATCCGGGTAAACGTCCGCTCAATGGTACTCGACTGCGCGTTCATGCGGTACAGCACCGCCACGTCACCGAATTTCCGCCCCTTGCTGACCATTTCCATGATCTGGTCGGAAATGTAGCGAGCTTCGTCCTGCTCATCCAGCGAGGTATGTGCATTGATTTTGCCGCCGGTACCGTTCTGCGTCCACAGGGTCTTGCCCTTACGGCCCATATTGTGGGCAATCACAGCGTTGGCCGCGTCCAGAATGGTCTGCGTGGAGCGGTAATTCTGCTCCAGACGGATGGTTTTGCAGCCGGGGTAAACCGTCTCAAATCCAAGAATATTCCCAATATTGGCACCACGGAAGCGATAGATACTCTGATCGTCATCGCCCACCACGCACAGATTGCACTGACCGGCCAGCAAACGCACCAGTTCAAACTGGGCGTGATTGGTGTCCTGATATTCGTCCACCATGATGTATTCGAATTTGTCGTTGTAGTAGGAACGCACCTCCGGCTGCTCCTGCAGCAGACGCACTGCGTTGAACAGCAGATCATCGAAGTCCATGGCATCGGCTTCCTTGAGGCGGCTCTGGTACATCCGGTAGATATCTGCCACCTTCCGCATACGGAAGTCGCCGTTGTGTTCCGACAGGAACTCATCCGGCGTCATCAGCTGATCCTTCGCCTTGGAAATCTCGCTCATTACGGACCGGGGATTCATGTCCTTTTCATCGATCCGGAGGGCTTTCATGCATTCCTTGATGAGGCGCTTGGCATCCTCGGTGTCGTACACGGTAAAGTGGCTGCTGTAGCCCAGCCGGTCGCCGTCCTTACGGAGCATCCGGGCACAGGCAGAATGGAACGTAGAAGCCCAGATGTCATTCTCAGCCTCACCCAGCATTTTATTCAGCCGTTCCTTCAGTTCGCCAGCCGCTTTGTTGGTAAAGGTAATGGCCAGAATCTGCCACGGAGCCACCGGACGCACCGCAATGCGCCGGAATACATTTTCCTCACAGGAGGTATCACCCGCAAGATACTTCCGCAGCAACGCAATGTCTGCATCGGTCACGGAACGCGTATCGCTGCCCGGCTCCGAGGCCCGGCCAAAGCGGATCAGGTTGGCAATGCGGTTGATCAGTACCGTGGTCTTGCCGCTGCCTGCACCGGCCAGCACCAGCACCGGACCGTCCACAGCAAAGACTGCCTCCTGCTGGCGGTCGTTCATCCGGGCAAAAAACCGGCGGAGCACCTGCATCTTCAGCTGTTCAAACTGTTCGTTTCGATTCATGATTTGATCTCCCTTTCTCTTATGCATCAAAAGGCCGTTTCTATTTGAATTCTTTCTGAAAAAATACCAGATAAAAAACCGGCAGTCTGTCTTCCCGAACCCGGGGGCAGGCTGCCCTGTATCTGCAAATCCTCGTATGATATTCCCATTATAGCACA
>JAFTRF010000264.1 GCA_017462405.1 Clostridia bacterium
AACCACATCCAGCGCATTGCCCTTGTATGCGGTAATCTTGCATTGATTCCTGCCGGTCACAACCCACGACCACATCCGCTTCATCAGCACATCCTCGGAATCCTCCAGTTCCCACTCGTCCTGCAAGGTGCCACCCGCAATGCCGTGCCGCGCCTGCCAATCCATCAGAAAGGCCGCACAGCCCACGGCTTGCTCTTCGATGGCGTCATCCAGATATTCCGGCACACGGTCTGCATCCAGCCGGCCATGCTGGTCGTAAAATGCCAGCGCCTCCGCCAGATCCTGCCGGATCACCGTCAGCATGAGACGGTTCCGATGCTGCAAAGCGTATATTTCATACCCCACCCGGATCTCCGGGTCGGTATAACGCGTCAATTCCTGCAAAAAGCCACAGGCCGCCATGTGACGTTCCTCATCCGTCTGAAAATCTGCAATCGGGTATTGGGGTGCAACGACCGCCCGTACCCCCAGCAATGCCAGCCGCCCGATGGACAGGCTGCCCTCCATCTGCAGGGTCAGGTTGGCACATCCGGAAAAAGCCCGCTCTCCGATGTGCCCCAGCTGTGCCGGGATGGTGATCCGGGTCAGTGCCCGGCAGAATGAGAATGCATTGCTGCCGAGATGCTGCAGACCCTCCGGCAGTTCCACGCGGGTCAGGTTTTCGCAATTGCTGAATGCTGCGACTTCAATGCGCTTCAAGCGGTCAGGAAAAACAAGCTCGGTCAGCCCTTTGCAATATGCGAATGCCCGCTCCCCGATGACTTCCAGCCGTTCGGGAAACGTGACCGCGGTCAGACCGGGATTTCGTGCAAAAGCCGACCCGTCGATGCCCCACACACGGTCGGGAATCACAACATGACCGCCTTTTCCGTAATAACCATATAATTTACCGCGGACAATGATCATGCCTGCGGCATCTGCCAGCCCGAAGCAAGCAGTAAATGCATGGTTTCCGATGGTCACCACGCGCTCCGGCAACGTCAGATCGGTCAGTTTGGTGCACATGGAAAATGCACCGACACCAATCTCTGTCAGGCTGAACGGCAGCTTCACCCGGATCAAGGCTGCACAGCCGTAAAAGGCGTAATCGCCCAAAGCGGTCACACCCTCCGGCACCTCGACCTGCCGCAACTGGATGCAGTGCGAAAAAGCCGACCGGCCAATGTCCGTCAGCCCCGCCGGAAGCGTCACCCGCTGCAATTGCGTGCATCCGGAAAACGCGCGTGCCTCCACGCGCTTCACGCCCGCCGGCAAAATCACCTCCGTGATCCGCTCGCAGTTCTCAAACGCCTCCGCGCCGATGACCGTCACACCGGACGGCACTTCAACTGCGCCACCCTTGCCGTTGTATTTGCTTAATGTATTGTTTTCAATGATAAAATCCGATGATCCGTACATATTCATACAATCATATATTCACATTCTGAATCTGGTGGCTCCGGACATAAAGCTGTGCGGCACTGCCTTCGCAGGCATACACCGTCAGTTTCCTGCATCCGGTAAATGCCGCCTCTCCGATGGATGTCACCTGCTTCGGAATGGTCACGGACGTCAGTGCAACGCACCGGCAGAACGTCCCCATACCGATGGTGGTCACGCTGTCGGGCAGATCTGTCTCCGTCAATGCGGTACAGCCACAGAAGGCCAGATCATCGATGTGCGTCACACCGGGCGCCAGATCCACCGCCGCCAGATTTTTGCATCCGCAGAAAGCCATTGCGCCGATGCGGGTCACCCCGGCCGGAATGGTGATGGCGGTCAGGGATTCACACCCCAGAAATGCACTCTCACCGACGACCGTTACCCCCTCCGGCAAAATCAGATCACCGCCCGCACCGATATAGCGGAGCAGCACCCCTTCACTGACCACAAAATCCTCCATCCGGCACTGCTTTTGCCGGGCAGCAGGCGAAATGGCATACTGATCTGCATAAGCGGCCGCTGTACTGCCTGCAGGCGCGTGAACCGTGATCCGGTTGCTGCCGTAGAAGATATTCTCGCCTAGCGTCACAACCTTGCCGGACAGCACCACGCTGTACAGGCGGTCGCACCGGGCGAATGCCTCTGCACCAATGGTGGTCACGCTGTCCGGGATCCGCACCCGGCGCATACTCTTGCAGTAAGCAAAGGCTTCTTCGCCGATGGTCGTCACACCGTTAGGCAGATCTGCGCGGACCAAATTTTCGCAGCCGCAGAATGCGCCGCTGCCAATGGTCTGCAGGCCCGCAGGAAAAATCACCTTGGTAACGGTCAGACAATCGCAAAAGGCCTCGGTACCAATGGTTTTCACCTTGGGCGGCAGGATGACTTCGCCGCCGGTGCCGATGTATTTCGTCAGCACACCGTTCTCCATCATGAAATCCGCACTGTAATTCACCGCAGCTTCAAAGCGGATCCCGGCACTTCTGGCATGCTGTTCGGCACAGGTGGCTTCATTTGCGTGAATCGTCAGTTTCGGACAATTCGTAAAGGCATCTGCACCGATAAGCTTCACGCTGTCCGGAATGTACATATGCTCCAGACCGGTACAATTGCAGAAGGCACCACGGTTGATGGAAGTCACCTGTTCCGGAATGGTCATTTCCTTCAGTTGTGCGCAATTCCGGAACACGGACGGACCAATTTCGGTCAGCCCGTCCGGCAATGTCATACCCGTCAGCCCTTTGCATCCCCAGAAAGCAGCGTAACCGATGGTCTGCAGTCCGGCAGGCAGTCCGAGCGTGGACAGCACACTGCAGTCGCAGAATGCCCAGTCGCCAATGCTCCGGAGACTGTCCGGTAATACGATGCGGCTCAGATGTGTACAGCCGTAAAACGCTTTCGGTTCAACGGCAATCAGTCCGGCAGGCAACCGGACGATGGACAGCTGCGTGCATCCCTCAAACGCACTTTTTCCGATGCGGATCACGCCGGCCGGAATAGTCACCATCACAAC